>SKID01000103.1 GCA_007116605.1 Tissierellia bacterium | reverse complement strand
AAAAGAAGCTTGTGAAAATGGTAGAGTCTTAATTAATGGAAAAGAAGCAAAACCAGGATCAGAAGTTGCAGTTGATGATGAAATTGAAGTTGTCTTTGGCGATAAAAGCATGAAGATTATTGTATTGAAAACATTAGAACATGTTAAAAAAGATGAATCATCAGAAATGTACAAATTAATTTGAAGTCATTTAAATTAGAGTGTTTTTAATAGGGATCATTAATCATGCCTTGACATAATAATAAAAATATACTATATTTAACTTTGAGATGCGGTGAAGAGAAGAGTAGTTTTTAAGAGCATGCAAAGAGAGCCAGATTAGCTGAAAACTGGTCATGTTTGAAGAAATGAAGATGGTCTTGGAGCATTATATCTGAATTGAGTAGGATATGACGTTGAGTCTGCGTTAAAGATGGGTTTTATACCTTGAGGTGATTTTCGCGAGAAGGTCATGAAAAAGAGTGGTAACACGGATAGTCCGTCTCTTGCTTAGCAAGAGACGTTTTTGTTGTCTTAGGCAATATGATTTGAATATGAATCAAATACTAAATAAAGAACGAAAGGAAAACGTGAAAATGAGTCAAGAAAAATACTATATTACAACAGCCATAGCTTATACATCAGGCAAACCCCATATTGGCAATACTTATGAAATTGTTTTGGCAGATAGCATTGCTAGATTCAAAAGACTTGTAGGGTATGATGTTTATTTTCAGACAGGTACCGATGAACATGGACAAAAAATAGAGCAAAAAGCGTTAGAAGCTGGTCTTGAACCTCAAGCTTTTGTTGATCAAGTAGCCGATGAAATTAAAAAGATATGGGATTTAATGAATACATCCTATGATCGTTTTATTAGAACAACAGAAGAAGACCATAAACGCATTGTTCAACAAATCTTTAAACGATTGTATGAACAAGGGGATATTTACAAAGGACAATATGAAGGATGGTATTGTACACCAGATGAATCTTTTTATACAGACAATCAATTAGTGGATGGAAAATGCCCTGACTGTGGTAGAGATGTTTATAAAACAAAAGAAGAGGCCTATTTTTTTAAGTTAAGCAAATATGCAGACAAATTGATTCAGCATATCGAAGAGAATCCTAAGTTTATTCAGCCTGAATCACGAAAAAATGAAATGCTAAATAATTTTTTAAGACCTGGATTACAAGATTTATGTGTTTCTAGAACTTCCTTCAAATGGGGAATTCCTGTAGATTTTGAAGAAGGGCACGTGATTTATGTTTGGGTGGATGCTTTATCTAATTATATAACTGGCTTAGGCTATGATGTAAACGGAAACCATGATGTCTTGTTTAAAAAATATTGGCCGGCAGATGTGCACCTGATTGGAAAAGATATTTTAAGATTCCACACGATTTATTGGCCGATTATGTTGTTGGCTTTGGGTGTTGAGTTACCAAAACAAGTTTTTGGACATCCTTGGTTACTGGTTGGCGAAGGCAAGATGAGTAAGTCTAGAGGGAATGTCATTTATGCAGATTTCTTGGTAGAACACTTTGGAGTAGATGCTGTAAGATTTTATGTTTTACATGAAATGCCTTTTGCCAATGATGGCACCATCACTTATGATCGACTGATTGAGAGGGTCAATACAGATTTAGCTAATATTTTGGGCAACTTGGTCAATAGAACAGTAGCAATGTCGAATAAATATTTCCAAGGTGAAGTTAAAGCAAGTGGAACTTTGGAACAAATCGACATTGAATTAAGAGCTTTAGCCTTAGAAACACCAAAAAGAGTCTTGGCGAAAATGGATGAGTTAAAGGTAGCTGAGGCAATAGACGAAATCTTTGTGTTATTAAGAAGAAGCAACAAATATATAGACGAGACCATGCCGTGGGTATTAGGAAAAGACCCTAGTAAGCAAGAGCGATTAGCAACAGTACTATATAACTTGTTAGAGTCTATTCGATTCGCAGCTGTGATGCTGATGCCTTTCTTACCAGAAACTTCTGAAAAGATATTGAGACAAATTAACACAAATCTCAATACCTGGGATAGTCTTAATGAATTTGGAGGAATATCTCCCGGAATAAAAGTTAATGAGCCAGAAATATTGTTTACAAGAATTGATGGTAAAAAGAAAATGCAAGAGTTAACTGGAGACAATATAGAAGACACCAAAACTGAAAAAGCTGATCAGCCAGTGAAGCAAAAAGGCAAGCCAGCAAAAGAAGAAGTAAGCATTGATGATTTTGACAAGCTTGACTTAAGGTTAGCTGAGATAGTATCATGTACAGAGCACCCTAATGCAGATAGATTATTAGTTCTGAAGCTAAAAGTTGGATCTGAAACAAGACAAGTGGTCTCAGGCATTGCTAAATGGTATCAACCAGAAGACTTAGTAGGAAAGAAAGTCGTTATGATTTACAATTTAGCCCCAGTTGAGTTAAGAGGTGTTGAGTCCCAAGGCATGGTTTTAGCCGCATCCAAAGGTAAAAAATTAACACTGGTATCTACATTGGAAGACATCAGTGATGGATCACTTATATCATAATAAAAGGAGAAATAGATGGTTGTTGTATATCAATTATTATTAGTTTTCGGGGTGGTTGTTTTGTTTTCTAACTTAAAAAACAAAATAACAAACTACCGTGAAAAGGGTCAAGTATTATATGTGCTTAAGATGGACAATCGCATGATGAATATGTTAAGTGGTGTTGTCATTGCCATGATTATTCTGATGGGATACGCTTTGTATGCGAATATTAGCTCAGGTGGAGAAGTTCAAGAAATTGAAATTATCCAATTTGCAGCAACAGTGGTTTTGTTTGGGGCAGTTTCCATTAATTCTCTTAGTAAGACAGTGATTACTGAAACGGGGATTATCAAAAATAATATTTTAATACGATGGGAAAATATTCGAAAAATTGAATGGACAGGTTTCAATAAAAGCACTTGCACAGCCGTGATTGATTTTACTCACAAAAATAAAGTGACAACTGTACGGCTTAAGGTTAAAGAAGATAGAGAAGAAAAGGACAAAGTCACAAGTTTAATTAAGCAATATAGAAAATCTTCAAAAAAGAAAAAGTAGGTGAGAATATGTTAGTAGATAGTCATGTACATTTAGACAATCCCAGATTTAATAAAGACCGTGAAAGATTAATAAAAAATCTTCAAAGGGATGGCATTAGCATGGTTTTACATGCGTCATCAGATTTAAATACATCGATCAAAGCAGTACAAGCTTCTGAAGAGTATGACTTTATTTATGCTTCTGTAGGATATCATCCCCATAATGCAAAGGATATGACAGACGAATCACTTGAAATCCTAGAATCATTCACGTCAAAAAAAAGAGTGGTGGCCATTGGTGAAATAGGTCTAGATTATCATTATGACCATTCTCCAAGAGAAGTTCAAAAAGAAGCTTTTAAAAAACAAATACGTTTAGCTCGAAAGTTGAATCTACCCTACATTGTTCATGACCGAGAGGCCCATGATGATTTATTGACCATAATGAAAGAAGAGTCTTATGATGGGATGAGAGGGATTATGCATTGCTTCTCAGGTAGTGTAGAATTAGCACGGGAATTTATTAAGCTAGGGTTTTTGATTTCGTTAGCAGGACCATTGACTTTCAACAATGCTAAAAAACCAAAAGAGGTTGCTAAAGAGATTCCTCTAGAACACTTATTAGTTGAAACAGACGCACCCTATCTAACACCCCACCCCTTTAGAGGCAAAAGGAATGAGCCTGCTTATGTTCGGTATGTGGCTCAAGAAATTGCAGCGCTAAAACGCATTTCTTATGAAGAGGTAGCGACAGCGACGACAAATAACTTTAAGAAAATGTTTAATATTTCATGACAGATTCTATTGGCGTTGCAGTGGAACGATTTCAAGTTAGTCGATTTAGATTTAGCCACTTTTTAGCCACTAGGTTTTCAGTGAGATGTCAATTTTGCTCATTGCTATTCTAGTTTGCTCTTCACTGACATGCGTATATATTTTAGCGGTTGTGTGTATATTAGCGTGACCCATTAACACAGACGCTGTTTTTAATGGTACTTCTTTTTCAGCTAAGATGGTACAGAAAGTATGTCTTAATCCGTGAAAATTAATAGTTTCTATTTTAGATTTTTTT
>SKID01000360.1 GCA_007116605.1 Tissierellia bacterium | reverse complement strand
TGTTGATTGTCTGTGTTTTACAGTCTGTTCTTTTTATAAAGATATCTTGCCCAGACAATGGCAATAATCGCTCCTACAGGGACAAAGATAGACACCGATGAGGCTAAAGAAGGAACGGCTATGAATAACCCTAACATAAACAAGAGGGGTAACATGGCAATCTTCCAATTCTTACTGACATAAACAACGGCTAAACCACCAAATAATGCTGGAAGAATATTGTCAAAAGCTGGTTTTAGGGTTTCTGAATTCAAAATCGGAGTTAATGGGGTTAGCATCATGACCCCTAGAGCAATAATTAAAGTTGTGATAATCGAAGACACTGCAATAGCAATAGTTGAAACCACTTCTCCTTCCATAGTCCCTTGTTTCACATTCATGTTTTCCATGGCATATAAAGCACACGGGACTTTAAGGTTTGTTAAATTTCCTGTGACAAAGCCTAAGTAAGACCCGCCAGACCCTAGCATTGGGGTGAAGGTCACCGTTTCTATCACAGACACAGTCCAAAAAATAGGAGCCACCCCTAATAAACCCTTTAACACTGCACTCACATGAGGCCATGCATTAAAATAAATACTGATTGATACCGGAATCATGAACATCATTAATAATGCGGTTATCATCCAGATTCTTCCATAAAAATGAGTTGCATCCATATAATCTCTATTTTTCATTTTGAACCTCCTAAACGATGATATTTGTAATCAAGACAGCAAAGGCCATGGCACCTAATATACTAAAGGGCAAAGCATAGTCTTCTAACCACTTCCAGGCATATTTTTTTATTAATAAGCCACAGATTGTCATCACAATTGCTGAAAAAATTAAGACAAATACAGGAATCCATCCGACTAGTCCTAGTCGTATATCTGCAAACACCATTCCTAAAAAGGCTGAAATCATACCTAAAAAAATGGCAGTAATGAGTAGCTCTCCCCACTTTTTATCTTTTTCTTTAATTTTTCCTAAACCTGCTTGTATCCTTTTTAAGAATAAAGGAACTAATATAATTCCTGGTATAATCCCTAAGGTCATCACCCAAATAATTGCAGTAAATATCTTTGGATCTGTAATTTCTTGGGCAACAGATATTCCAGCAGACGCTGCTGCAGAGGCTGCTGCTGTTAATTCATAAGTTATCGCTCCAAGAATACTTAATCGTATCCAAGGAATAGCCAATCCTAAAAAACGGGATAAGGATAATACCCCTAACAATATGGATACGGCAGGTGCAATTGTAAAAATAGCACTAGATACCATGATTCTTTGAATGGCTTTCATATCCATTCCGATCGCCTTGGCTTGTTTGATTGCCCTCATTAAAAAAAACATGGATTGAGCTAAAACAAAAGTAACCACAATGCCACCTAGGATAAATAAAAAATGACTATTAATATTAAACTCCAATTTAAAACCCCCTACTCTATTTTATATAATACTCATGATCCTAAAATTCCCACTTCTTGAAGTGAAAGATAAGGACTCTATTGTGTCTGTATAACGATCTTTAAGATTTAGATGACCTCTGAAAGGCCCCTTGAATCCACAAGGTCTCTTGACATTATATCAATTAATTTTAATCCGAGCAATAACAAATAGTTGTTTAATTTTATCTGATGACAAAAATCAGGAAGACGCCCACTTCTTAAAGTGAAAGTCTTCCTGATTTTTATCCCTAAATAGGGGTATCTATCATTCCGTTTGCGCTTCAAAGGCCATCCTATGCAATTTCTCTATGCATACTACAAGCCATGTTTTTTGAAATAATCTTCCATAAAAGCTGCATCTTCATATTCTAGGTCTCTTTCACCCGCCATTGTCTCAAGATGATGGACTAACTCATGCTTAACCGTTGCCATCAGTTTTTCACTAAGCTGATCTTTACTCAAGTTTCCATAAACTTGTTTGAAGGATCCATAATACAGCGTAATATATCTACCTAAAACGCCACCATGGTGATATTCTCCCATAATATAAAGGTCATTGGCCAAGCTCATGGGATTTAGTTTTGTTTCAGGAAGTAATAAAACACCCCCATTTAATCCTTTAAAAACTTCTTTAGGAATTGAATGGACTATTTCTTCTAGTATGACCTCCATTTCGTCAATTGATATCATGTAATCTTTCTCCTTTTAATTATTACCTAACTCAAAAATAATTTGTGCTGTTGAATGAATCCCTTTGATAAAGCATGCTATTGACATGTTTTCATTAGGAGCATGATTTGCTTCATCGGCATTAGCATAAGGAATCATTATAGAAGGAACACCTAATCCTTTTGTCCACACATAATCAGGTAGGCTCCCTCCCATCGAAGGGATCACGACAGGTTCCTGATTAAAACCTATTTTTACAGCTTGTATCACAGATTGACAAATATCAAGCTCTGCAGATGTTCTTGATGGCAACATATCTTCTTCCTCTTTTAAAACCTGAACTTGAGGATTGAACTTCTTGACATGATTTTTGATTTTTTCTAAAATATCTTTTGGATCTTGGTCTAACACTAAGCGCACTTCCATTTTTGCTGTTGCTTCACAAGGAATGATGTTTTTAGTCCCTTGACCAATATGTCCACTATTAATGCCATTAATCGTTAGTGTGGGTAAAAACAGTAGTTTCTTGAAAAATGTTTCTTTATCATCAATAATTTTATCAACACCATATACCTTCGCTAATGCATTTGGTTCAAATGGTAAAGCTTTAATCATGTCATACTCGTATTCTGTTATATCTAATACCTGGTCATAAAAGCCCTGAATGGTTGCTCTTCCAGTTTCATCTATCATAGATGCTAATAATTTAACCATTTCCCACGATGCGTTAGGAATCACACCCCCTTTATTACCTGAATGATTGTCTGTTGTCGCTGTTTTTAATTTCAGCTCAAAATTCATTACACCTCTTGCTCCAAATACCACCATTGGGGCACCACTATCATGTATTGGTCCATCTGAAGTTAGCACCAGGTCCGCTTTAAGTAATTCTTTGTTTTCTAATACGAAGGGCCATAAGGATGGACTACCTATTTCTTCTTCACCATCTAATATAATTTTAAAATTAATGGGTAAAGAGCCTTCACATGACAAATAAGACTTCACTGCTAGTATATGGGCTAAAAATTGACCTTTATTATCTCCTGTTCCTCGACCATATAATCTTCCATCACGAACTTCTGGGTTAAAAGGTTCAGATACCCATAATTCTAATGGTTCTGGTGGTTGAACATCATAATGTCCATAAAACAATACGGTTAATGCTTGTGGATTTGGACTAGTTACCTCACCGATAACTAAAGGTTGCCCCTTAGTCTCATAAATTTTAGATTGTATACCACAATCATTCATCAATTCCACTAGATATTCTGCACAGTTTCTTACTGAATGGGCATCTGAACTCACACTGGGAATTTTGACTAAATCAATCAATGTTTCAAGATATTCATGTTCTGAATTAATAATAAAATCATGTACTTTTTTCATCTCCATAGAGACCTCCTCTGTTTCATCATCTTATATTTTTCTACTGTCTTGTACTCATATGATCACTCACAATTCTATTTAAAACTGTCCTATGAACATAATCAAATCGTCATAGGTTTATTGTATCATGTCCAAGTACGATAGCTATTATACATCAAATAAAGGCTAACTAGTATTGAACCTAGTAAATCAATATTTCGACTGATCACATGATTGGGCCATAGGACTATGGACAATAAGGCTAAAACAACCACCATATCAACTAGGGTTTTTGCTCGGTATAATGCGCTTTGTGAGTGGATAATTTGATTGGGTTCTTGGACATTTAGATAACGATATCTACGCCAAAAAAAGCCATTTGTCAAAAGACCTAATAAGGCAATCGTCATGCCTAGCCAAACACTTCCTGAAGGAGAAAAATCAATATAAAACCGTCTCACTACTAAAAGCATCATGGCCAATCCAGATATAAACATGGATAAAGCGACCACTTTGGTAGCAATATTCTCCATTTTTTCTTTTAGTTTTTCAGTCACTTGCTTTAGCGACAAAAATCGATACATTCTCCACGAGACAATCAGTGCCACTAATTCAACGCTTCTTCTAATAAAATCTGCTAATTGTGTGGATGATTGGCTCATTGCTACTGCAATCCCCGTCACT
>SKID01000120.1 GCA_007116605.1 Tissierellia bacterium | reverse complement strand
CTGCTGAACCGCTTCATCCATTTTGTCTCCAGCGATTCTTAATGATTCACTATTGACAATACCGCCTAAAGATATAACTGCAGTATCCGTTGTGCCACCACCAATGTCCACAATCATATTGCCCATCGGTTCATGAATATCTATTTGTTCACCAATAGCGGCTGCTACTGGTTCTTCAATTAAAACCGCTTTTCTCGCTCCCGCAGATACAGCAGCTTCCTCCACTGCGCGCTTTTCAACAGTGGTGACTTTCGATGGAATGCCAATGACAATAATAGGCTTAACAATTTGATAGGTTTTGATTGACTTTTGGATGAAATATTTCAGCATAATTTTTGTGATTTCAAAATCAGCAATCACACCATCCTTTAGTGGCCTAATGGTAATAATATCTTCCGATGTTTTCTCAAGCATATTTTTAGCTTCTTGTCCAACAGCAATCACTTCATTTGAACCTCTTCTGATTGCTACTACTGATGGTTCATTGATGAGTATTCCCTTCCCCTTCATGTGAACTAATGTGTTAGCCGTTCCCAAATCAATTCCAATTTTTTTTGAAATACCATCAAATACAGACATGGATCCTCCTAACCTTATATGATCTTTTGTTCTTTAAAACTCAAAAATTCACCGTCTCCTATTATAATATGATCTAAAACTTTAATTCCTATTAAGTCTCCTGCGTCTATCAGTCTTTTTGTAATAGCAATATCTTCTTGGCTAGGTTTTGTATCACCACTTGGGTGGTTATGAATGACAATAATGGAAGCAGCTGACTTTTTAATCGCTTCCACAAAGACTTCACGCGGATGAACAATTGAAGCATTTAAACTGCCAATTGAAACTGTTTTTAATTCAATCACTTTGTTTTTTGTATCTAATATTAACATTTTAAAGTACTCTTTTTTTAGATAACGCATATCTTCCATGACATAATTCGCTACGTCCTGTGGTGACGATATTTTGTACTGCTTATCTGATTGTAAACGATTAACTCTTCTTCCTAGTTCAACTGCTGCGATAATCTGTGCTGCCTTAGCACTACTTATGCCATGAAAACTCGTTAAAAACTCCAAATCATTTTCGGCTAAATTTTTTAGCCCTTTTTGATCATAGTTTATTATTTTTTGTGCTAGTGATATGGCAGTATCTTGCTTGCTACCAACTCGTAATATGATGGCTAGTAACTCAGAATTACTTAGGGCTGATGCTCCAAATTGGATCAGTTTTTCTCGAGGTCTTTCTTCAATCGGAATGGTTTTGATTGTATATTTGTGGTCCTCCATGATGTCTCCTTTCACTGGTCAGTAAGTCAATATTAAAATAACTCTTTAAATATGAGTCAATTTTGCTAATAGGTAATCCCATAACATTCCCGTAAGATCCATTAATTTTTTCAATTAATAACTCTCCAAACCCTTGTATGCCATAAGCTCCTGCTTTATCAATATACTCTTCAGTATCAAGATAATGCTGGATGGTCTTTTCTGTCAAAGATTTAAAGGTCACCTCTGTCATCTCATAATCTACTAAGCGAAAATCTTGATTTAAGTCAATCAAAGCAAATCCTGTATACACCTCATGGGTTTTACCGCTAAGTTTTTCAAGTATGTTAAAAGCCTCCATGCGGTTATTCGGTTTACCAATGATTTCATTTTGGTAAACAATAGTATCCGCACCCATCACAATTCCTGATTGTCCTTTAACTCGATTAGCCACCTCATTGGCTTTTTTAAAGGCAATAGCCATTACCAACTCTTGAGGTTTTATAAGTCCATGTATTTTCTCATCTACCTGAGCAGGGATTACTTGAAAATTCGATGTGAACTTGTGTAATATATCTATTCTTCTAGGTGACTTAGACGCCAAAATTATTGTTTTCATTCAACCACCTTACATTTTTCTAAAAATTAAAAACATTGTCACTATGCCCACAATACCTGCTAAATTTAAACTGAAAGAAAAACCAATTGTCAGCTTGAAAAAGTTTAAATTTAGCAATGTAGGATCTAAGCCAATAGTTTGTGATGCTTTTAGCAAAGGAATATATGGAGACAACAAATCCCCAAGTATATTGCCAATAATAGAACCCGCCACAATAATCATGAACCACTGAACGGTTTGCCCTTTTTTTCTCATTATGCACTCCACTTCAATATTTGAAATTGTTTCTTTAAGTTTTTTACAATATAAATTGCCGTATACCCAACAAAACAACCTGTAAACAAACTAACAATATACAAAATCGGTAAATAAGTCAATACACGCAAATTTTCCACGACTAATGCCGCTACAAAAACTTGTGCTGTATTATGAGCTAACGCTCCAAAAATACTCACACCAACAAGGCTAAAATAATTTTTGAAAAATTTATACACAAAGGCCATAACCAAAGTACTAAAAATTGCTCCTGAAAATGAATACAGAAAGGAAGCTACATTTCCTGCAATAAGCAAATACAATAGACTTCTTAACATGGCTACCGTCATTCCACTCTTAAATCCAAATATAACAATAACTGATAAAGTCACCATATTAGGTAGACCTAATTTTGCCCCCGGTGCTACAAAAGGAAATGGAATCATCCCTTCAATAACACTCAGTATTAAAGCACCTGCTGTTAATAATGAAAGAAACACAATCTTTCTATTACGATTCATATCATACACTTCCCTTAATTGACAATTGTATCTGTATCCGAGTCATCTCCAATAATGACCACAATTAAACGATGAGGCAAACAGACGATCATTTGGCCAGGTTCAGTGATTGTTCCCATGTTGACACAGATTTGATCTGGACATGTGCTTTGTATCATGGTGACTTGGTTATTGTCAATATGGATAATGTTTTTACCTAAAAAACTCTCAATAATCACTTTCTCATCAAGGCCTCTGTCTAATGTGTATTTTTTATACAGTTGATTATTAATTAGTATTTCAACCTGTTTTTGATTGCCCTGAACAATGCTTTGGTTAATCAGCACAAATCCAAAAATACTGGCTAAAATAACTAATAATATCAATATTTTATCATATTTTGTCATGTAATCACCTTTATTAGTTTACCATTTAACTAACTAGCTTACAATAGTCTAGCCTATCAGTTTTTGGCATAAGTTATTGACTCTTTTAACCATCCTCATAACATTATACTCTATTTCAACAAATCCTCCTACTAACAAATCTGTCATATTTTATCATCTTTATCTCCTGAGCAAAAGTGATTAGACGCCCATTAAGTTAGGACATAAATGCTATAGCGTCTCTGGATAACAATGTCTAACCTTTGGCTGTCATTTCATTTCAATCATTATCTGAGGGCAAAAGTCTTTTTGATTATAACCTTTCAATAGCAAACATTAAGTTATTGACTTATGCTATTCATTTGATAAAATAAAAGTGACACCAATGTTTTTATAAACACGAGCGTCCACAACATGACATAAAGGAGGTTTTAGATGCCAAAAATTGTCAATCACCAACTTAAAAAAACTGAAATCGCCACTCAAGCAATTCGTGTTTTCAGCGAAAAAGGCTATTATAACACTAAACTCAGTGACATCGCTAAGATATGTAATATGGGACGCACTTCTTTATACAAGTATTTTAGCAATAAAGATGAGATTTATTACTATATTTTAGAAATGGGCTTAAAACTATACAAAGAGCATTATCAAGTAGTCGATAAGAACCCCGAATTATCTTATCTGGAAAAAATCACCACACAAATCCACTATTTAGTCACTCATTTGAATGGGAAATCTATCACCAAAGCTTTTTTAGACTTCTGGTTAATGGTGAGACATAACCATGATGCACTAGAAAACAAAGTTAGTATTAAATATAATGAAATTGTTAATGGTATCATAAAATGGCTAACAATGGCTCAAAAAAACGGGGAAATAAAAGACTCTATTGACGTCGTCTCCACTGCTGTGATTATCATGGGAATGATTCATACCATTTCATTACAAGAAATGTCAAAAAGAAACTTAGATGATGAAACTGCTTATCATTCAATTGTTCATTTATTAGAAGGACTTAAAAATTGTTAGGAGGTAATTTATGAAATCTTTAAAACAATTTGCTTCACAAGTCGCTGCAAATCAAGCGCTCAATTATATTGATAAAAACCCTCAAGAAAATTTCG
>SKID01000060.1 GCA_007116605.1 Tissierellia bacterium | reverse complement strand
CTGTTGGTATCTGCATCAGCAAATAAACATAAAAAAACACATTGCCCATCGAAACGAAAGTCACATCATTTATTCCAAAATCCTTAATGATATAATCTTTTACCACTCCCATAGATAAAGAATGAAAAAATGTAAATACATAGGATAAAACCATGCATCCCCATATTAGCCATTTTAAATATTTTAACTTATTATCGTTAACTTTTTCTGTCACCAAATTCTTCATAAAACAATTCACCTAAAACTTTAATCCCTTCAATATATTGTTTATTTTAAAAAAACATATCCTTGCTTTCAATTCACTTACTGGCAAAAACTCTGGTGATGGAAGACCACCTGCAAAAGATATGCATTGATTATTTGCTGCTATTTTTTTTCCGACCTCTCTTATAGCTGATGAAGTAGATTGGCAAGTCGTTTTGATAGATTCATTATTTCCTCCTGAAACTTTTTTCATCTAATCAGTCACTTTATATTATTACAATCATCATCATGAAACAAACTTACTCTTGTGATTAACCTACATTGCCTTGTTAAGCATTCTTCTTTCAATTAAGGAACACATTGACCTATAATCGTTTAATCCATAAACAGGCACTGTAGCTTTTAACTCATTTATATCCGTTGCTATCGCTATTAGATTAATATTATCTGTGTAAATCTGAGTTCCTTTTTCCCTTCTAATCACTTCGATAGTAGGTGCATCAACTTCTCTAAAACCCTCTGTTAATATAATATCTACATCGTAATATTGACTAATCAACTCATCAAAAGATTTTCTTTGTTGTGTGTTTTCAATCACTACCATTTTTTTGGGCCCTACAACTACTGTCCTATCTGCTCCAGCCTGACAATGACGATAACTATCCGTATGTTCATAGTCAATATCAAAGTCACTACAACTATATTTGAGTGTCATCACGCGATAACCTCGCTGCTTTAAAACTTTCATCAATCCTTCTATTAATGTTGTCTTTCCTGTGTCTTTAACCTTTGAAATAACCGATAAAACAATTGGCATAATCAAATTTCTCCTTTACTTTTTTGTTAAATTAAGCCATCACATTTTCTTCCTTCTATTAATTAATTATTTGTTTTGTGATTCAACAAAATAAGATGTGATTCAATAAAATCAGTTATCTTTTCATAATCATTCAATCCAAACATTGGTTTCTCACTACTTAAATTGACGTCTGTTATTGTTGCCATAACTTCATCATCTTGACAAATGCGATCCTCACTCCTACTTGAACGTACAATTTCTATTCGGTTAGATGATGTCAAACGATATCCTTCAACTATTACTAAATCAACATCATCACATTTATTTATTAAATCTTCTAAACTCAACTCGTTTTTTACACGGCTAAAAATACCATAAGCAGAAGGTGATGAAATAAGTGTTTTATCCGCCCCTGACTGATAATGCAAATAAGTATCTTTCCCCTCAGTATCAAAATGGTCATGATGATTATGATGTTTTACAGTTGCGATTCTGTATCCTCTTTTTTTCATTTCTTTAATAACATTAATAATGATAGTTGTTTTACCAGATTTGGATTTTCCTACAATTGCAACATATGGTTTCATATCTTTTCCAACTCCTTGTACTGATTTATTGTATTAATGTTTTTAAATATTACTTCGTACTCACCAAATGTCTGTATTTCTTCATTTGACATATAATATATATTCATCATTGGATATAAGTCGATTGGCTTGGTTACTCCATTCTTAATCGCCTCTTTAATCAACCTAATATTACTTTTCTTATAGCATGCACATAAAGGCTGAAAATAACGGTCATTTTTGGGCACTACTGCTTCGTATTTCTTGCAAATAAATACCATTTTCTTTAAGAGTTCCTCTTGTAAATAGGGTGTGTCACATGGTATAACCAGACACACTTCATTTTTTGCCGCTTCTAGGCCACTATAAATACCTGCCAACGGTCCGTGGTTTTCCACCCTATCTTTAACATAGACCACATTCGGATACATGTATTGATTGTAATCTTTTCCCACTATCATTATTTCATCAAAGTCACGAACTTTATCAATCATAATTTCTATAAATGGTTTCCCTCCAAGCTCAAGCAACGCTTTGTTCTTATACCCCATCCTTTGACTTTTCCCACCGGCTAGGATAATTGCTGTAGCTTTAATCATCACTAGTTTCTCCTTCTTTATTAGACCTTAGCATCTCCCATGTTAAAAGTTCAAAACACTCTTTCATAGCAAATGGATTCCCTGACAAGCATAAAACTACCTTATTATTTCTCTTTGCATAAATCACCCCTCGAGCTTTTTTCGTGAATAATCCATTAAAAATTAACTTAAAACCACTTTTGGTTACCCAAGATTGCATTAAATCTTTATTACTATTTCCACATCCACCCGTTGTAATAACATAGTCATTTGCTTGCAATAGTCTTTCTATCTGTGTTTCAATATCGGTAGCATCATCTCCCACCACCTTTATATCATTAACTTCATACCCTTGTTCCTTCAATCTAGCATAAATATAATAGCCATTACTTGGATATAGCGATGTTACATGATTAACTTTATCGATTGATAAAAATTCGTCTCCTACACATAATATGCCTATTTGAGGCTTTTCTAATACACATATATTGTAAATTCCAGACATAATCAACTTTTCCACATGATCTGCTTTAACTGATTCATGTTTATTTATGATTATCTCCCCTTCTTTGAGTAAGGAGCCTTTTTTCTCAATACCACCGCCTATTTGAATTTTATTTTTTAAATGAACCTTATTATCTTTGATGTTAACATCTTCAGTTTTAATAACTGTATCAAACTTAGAGTCAATTATTCCCCCAGTATTAATAGGTATTGCATCATTTGGATCCAAATTATCATCCCCAATGTACCCAGCATTAATATGATGCTTCAGGTCAATCGGTAAAGGTTCTTTCAATATCTTCTTACCACAAACTAAATAACCATCAAATAAAGCTGCATCAAAAGCTTTCACATCAACAGTTGCTACTATATCTTCAACAGCAACGCGATTAACAGCATCTTTTACATGTATTAGTTCTTTGTCTTTACTGATAGAATTATTTTGGATTAACACTAAAGCTTGAGAAATCGTAACCATTTAACGCCTCTTTTTTTATAATATCTTCATCTAGCACCATTAATTGCCAACTTAAAATAGATTGTCTAAAAGCAGTATGGAGGAAGACTGCATTATACAGTCTCCCTCATCAAATGCTTATCCGTATATTTCCTCAAGACATGTCTTATACGCACATTCTGTTGGTGTAATTCCTAACTCCTTAGCTTTATTTAAGTTTTTCCAAGTATTCTTTGGTAATACTCTTTCGATGTCTTTGTAAGTTCTATCTAAACTCGCATTGTTTTGATGTCTAAATTCTTCAAAACCAAACATCACCCCTGCTGTATTATGCCACCAATCTGTCTGAAAAAGTATTCCTCGGTCAGCGAGGACTTTTGCTAAGGCACATTCTTCGTCAACACTGCTTGCTTTAATTTGATTGTTAGCACCGCCCCACACTATGTCACATTTTAGTTTTGAAATTGTATTTTCATCTAAAACGCCACCTATAGCACATGGGCCAACAACATCTACATCACAAAACAAAATCTCTTCTGGTTTAACGTACTCAATATCAACACCTTTAGCTTTGAACTTATCGACAAAAGCAACTGCATTTTTTTGATTGATATCTGTTACATACAGCTTCACATCTTTGTTCTCTGCTAAATATTCTGCATAATGGGCACCTACCTCCCCCAGTCCTTGTACTGCAAATGACATACCTGTTAAATCATCTGAACCCTTATGAAACTTAACAGCTTCTTTTAATGATAAGTAAACGCCATAAGCCGTTGGTTTGCCTGAAGCTCCTAAAGGACCTTTTGGTCCGCAAGTGTATTGTACACTATACCCATTGTCTTTCATCACATCTGTCATGGCAGGTTCAAACCCCATATCAGGACCTGTCGAACAACGAATTTCATCTAAACAAAACCCTAGAAATCCAACATGTTGCATATTTGATAAATCCAACTCATCCATGATTACACATGATTTACAGCCTCCTACAGGCAGTTCTCCTGCAATATTTTTGAATGTCATTGCTCTTGCTAAATTTAATCCATCAATAAT
>SKID01000277.1 GCA_007116605.1 Tissierellia bacterium | reverse complement strand
TGACTGCAATCATCGCTTTAGAACTTGGTGAATTAAATGATATTCTCACAGTAGATTCGGAAACACCTTATCGCATAGATGGTAGCCATATTGCTCTTGAACCAGGTGAGCAGTTGACTTTGAACGATATGTTGCATGCATTATTAATTGCTTCTGCCAATGATGCCGCAGAAGTCATTGCTATTCATTATGGTGGGTCATTAGAAGGTTTTTCTGTTTTAATGAATGAAAAAGCTAAACAGCTAGGTATGACCCAGTCACATTTTAATAATCCCCATGGATTGCATGATCCTAATCATTATTCAAGTGCTAAAGATATGGCAAAACTTGCTGTCTATGCAAATAAAAATTCGGTACTGCAAAGCATCATGGCAAAAAGAAATTATATTATTCCAGCTAATACGATCAAAACCGAGGAAAGAATTATTAATAACTCTAATCGATTACTTTTTGCAACTGGTTACGGGAATCAAGTCATTATCGATGGTCTTTATCGTGATATTCGATACGAAAATGCCACAGGAATGAAAACAGGTTATACACCTGAAGCCGGAAGTTGTCTAATGGCATCTGCTGAAAGAGACAATATGACCTTAATTACGATTGTTTTAAATGGCTATGTAACTGAAGTTTATAGTGATACTATAAAACTTTTCGAATATGGCTTTAATCATTATACTTATGTTCAACTGATCAATGGCAATCAATTCCACCATAGTTTAAATTCAAATAGCCATGTTATTCGTGAAATTCCTTTAGTGACCGAAAAAAGCTTTTATGCTACGCTAAGACAAGAACAAGCTGAAGATATTCACACAAAAGTATCTTATTATGAAGTACCCGAAACTATTGAAAAGAATACACCTCTTGCAACCCTTTCTTTTTATCATCATGATGTATTATTAGGGCAAATTAATCTTATTGTTCCTATTGATGTGCCTTCAATTGATTCTATTGCAATTGTTTCTGCAATTAATAAAGATGAAATCCTTCAACTGACCCTTTATATCTTGTCTGTTTTAGTGATTATCATCTTTGTCACAAGAACAATTAACAAAATTCGATTATATCGTGTCCGTCGACGAAGACTCAAAAGAAAAACTGGCGTTTAATGCCAGTTTTCTACACCATATATTTCGATGTCCACATCTTCTGCATCTGCCCAAAGCTGCTCTAACTTATAAACACCGCGCTCTTCTTTGTGAAAGATGTGCACAATCACATCGCCATAATCCATCAATATCCACCGTTTTGTTGTGTACCCTTCTTTACTTTTAGCTTCTACACCTAATTGACTCATTCTTAAATCAATTTCATCCGCTACTGCTTCGCCTTGTTTTTCATTATTGACAGAGCATATGACAAAATAATCTGCAAATGACGATACCTTAGATATATCAAGGACTGATAGTTGATACCCCTTTTTACTTTCGCATGCTTCTAATACCGTTTGAATCCAGATGTCTTTCTTATTCAAATAAATCCTCCTTATATTTTTTATAATATTCAGCAGCCTGAATAGACTGTGTATGAACGAATTGATGATTTTGTTTTACAAAATCAATGGTTTGTTTAATGACTTCATATACTGCTTGGTTAAGTTGATTGTGGGCTAAATACCTTAATCTATCAACGCCATCATAATCTCGGCCAAATTCAATTGCATCTGCTACATAGATTATTTTTTCTAATGGACTCATACCTGCTCTAGCTGTAGTATGATACCTAATGGCATTTAATACTGCTGCTTCTTGAATACCATACTGATATTGTGCTAAAAATCTACCTAATACCGCATGTTGTAATTGGGGTGAATCCTGTGTCTGACTATCTAAAACAATTCCATATCTTTTAAGCCTCACACTAATCTGATCTTTGTCTTTTAATCGTCCACAATCATGAAGTATCGCAGATGTTTGAACCCATATTGGATTAAGACCTATTGTATCATTAATACTTGATGCTGTCTGACTGACTCTTTGAGAATGTTCTAATCGTTTTTTCCCTATCTCTGCTTCAAGTAGTGCCATTTGGTATGGGTTAATCATGACATCGCCTTATATAAAGCTTGTTTTTCAGTATGTATTGTTCTACAGTTTCTGGTAATAAATATTTAATAGGTCGATTTTCTGCTATTCTATTTCGTATATCTGTGGAAGATATTTTTAATTGGGGTGCATCAATGCTATAGATTTCTCCATGGTATTGGATGGCAATTTGATTAATTTTTTCTTCTAAATTTTCTTTAACATAGCCTGGACGATTCACTGCAATAAAAGTACAAATAGCTAACATCCCTTCTGTATCTTTCCAAGTTGGTAATTCTAATACTGCATCCGTTCCTGTAATGAAATAAAGTTTGCTATCTGGATAGAGGTTGTGAAAATACTCAATAGTATCAATGGTGTATGATACTGTATCTTTTGCTATTTCATAGTCACAAACATCAAAGCTTGGATGAGTCATTGTGGCAAATTGCGTCATCATGTAACGATGATAAGGATTTGTCATTCCTTCTGATGTCTTATGGGGAGGAATACCTGTAGGTACAAAAAATATCTTATCCAAATTAAAGTCCGATAAAACTTCATTGGCGATAACTAAATGCCCATAATGAATCGGGTCAAATGTGCCTCCCATAATTCCGTATCGCTTCAAATCTTAATCCTCCAATTTTAGTGATTTCATTATACATCAACCCCTGATAGATTACAATTACAAACCCAAAATAGTTTGTATGGTTTTTTTGTGCTATAATGTTTAAGACAATTATAATTACGAGGTGCTTATGAAAAAAATATGTGTTTTGGGCTCTACGGGTTCCATTGGTACACAAACTTTGGAAGTCGTTGAAGCATTCCCAAATGAACTTAAAGTTGAAGCCATTAGTGGTCACAAAAATATTGACTTGCTAGAAAAGCAAATCAACCTCTTTAACCCCAAAATATGTGCTGTTATGGATCGTGAAAAAGGTCTCCAATTAGCCAATAGAATCACTGGCTCGACTAAAATCCTTTTTGGATTAGAAGGACTTATTGAAGCGGCTGTATCTTCCGATGTAGATATGGTTGTGATAGCTGTTTCGGGTATGATTGGTTTAATTCCAACCATAGAAGCCATAAAAAACCACAAGACCATCGCCCTAGCTAATAAAGAAACTTTGGTAGCTGCGGGAGAATTAATTATGCCAATGATTCAACATAAACCCCTAACCATATTGCCAGTAGACAGTGAGCATAGTGCTATTTTTCAATCTTTACAAGGCAATCCTTTAGACAGTATTCGAAAAATTCTTCTGACCGCATCTGGCGGACCCTTTAGAGATAAAGATGCCTTTGCTATCCAACAAGCCACATTATCAGATGTTTTAAAACATCCTAATTGGGTCATGGGTCAAAAAATTACCGTTGACTCTGCCACTTTGATGAATAAAGGTCTAGAAGCAATAGAAGCCAAATGGCTTTTCAACCTGCAACCCGATCAAATCGAAGTGGTGGTTCATCCCCAAAGCATTATCCATTCTGGAATTGTATATCAAGATGGCTCAGTGATTGCTCAAATGGGATATCCTGATATGAAACTACCCATTCAATATGCATTGTTTTATCCCAATCGAATGGCTAATACAAGTCCTTCCCTCAACTTATTTGATCTAGGACAATTGACTTTCGAAAGACCAAGGACAGATTTGTTTCCTTGTTTATCTTTAGCATTTGAAGCCATGAAAATTGGCAAAAGTATGCCCGTCGTCTTAAATCGAGCAAACGAAATATATGTTGATCAATTTATCAAAGGTCACATTGGTTTTGCTGAGATTCCTAGCAAAATCGAAGCAATCATGGACCGTCATTCTGTTATAAATCTAGATTCTGTTGAAGTTGTACAAGAAGTCGCTATATGGACAGAGCGCTCTATTGCTCAATGGTAGTGCAATTATCCCCCTTAGAAAGGGATAAAGCATGTTCCTTTAGTATTTAGACCCTTTGTGGAGGATAAAACCGTATCCTCGCTGCTTAGTGTTGGATTCTTTGCTTTTATATGGATCCCGCAGCATCTTCCCTGCTCACTATCAAGGATGAAATAGTGTCCTCTCTGCTTAATATTTAGATCCTTTTCTTTTTTAAAACTTAAATGAAGAAAAGGATCACATAATGCGCGAATCAGATACGTGCGGTATCCTTTAATGAGCTGAATTT
>SKID01000043.1 GCA_007116605.1 Tissierellia bacterium | reverse complement strand
TGACTTTTTTTGTAGTGTCCAAATGAGGACCCGCACATAAATCTACAAAGTCACCTTGTTTGTAAAAAGAAATAACCGAATCTTCTGGAAGCTCTTCGATTAGCTCAACCTTATAGATTTCCCCTTTATCTTTCATAAATTGAATAGCTTCATCTCTGGGTAACTCAAATCGCTCAACCTTTAAATCTTCTTTGACAATTTTTTTCATTTCTGCTTCGATTTTTTCGATGTCTGACTCTGTAAACTTATGTTCTGAATCAAAATCATAGTAAAAGCCATTATCTATTGCAGGACCGATTGCCAATTTTGTTCCTGGAAAAAGTTTTAATACTGCTTGTGCCAATATATGAGAGCTGGTATGTCTAAAAATATCTTGGCCTTCCTCATCTTCAAACTTTAATAATCTAAGATCGCAATCTTCTTCTAAAGCATAAGTAAGGTCTACTTTTTTTCCATTTACCATACCACCTACAATGACTCTAGCTAAACCATCACTAATGCTTTTTGCTACATCAATAACTGTGGTTCCTTTTTCATATTCTCTGACACTGCCATCAGGTAAAGTTACTCTAATCATTTTTTTCCTCCTTCTTTTTTAACAATAAAAAAAGCGTCCCTGGCAAGGGACGCGATTCGTCACGTGGTTCCACCCTAATTGGTTCTCTATAGGCTTATCGCGCCTTTACGAAGTCCTTTTCGCATTGCGTTCAGACTTTGCTCGGAGTTAGTTTTCAACAAGTGTCCTTAAAAATACTTTCAGCCTAGGTATTTCTCTCTAAATAAGGATGATCTTATTTACTCGACTCGTCAGTGCTTTCATATTGAAATTATTATAATCATAATTATTAATTTTGTCAACTATCGTTAAGATACTGTATTTTTTGTTTAATTGACAAAGTAAAGGCATGCGTGCTATGGCATTGAGTCTGTCACAAATATTTTTTGGTTCATTTAAGACTTTGTCAGTGTAAATCATTAGATAGGAGGAAAGAGGTTGTCTCACACCCTCTAAATTTAAAATTCCTATCGATGTCTTGACTGTAGTTCATCCATCAATTCTTTAAGAGAGACTCCTTGTTCTACCATCAATACGAGACTGTGATAAACCAAGTCAGATAGTTCATAAATCAACTCGTCTTTATCATTATTTTTTGCTGCAATAATCACTTCTGCTGACTCTTCTCCCACTTTTTTTAGAATTTTATCAATGCCTTTATCAAATAGATACTGAGTATAAGAATTTTCCACAGGTTGTATCTTGCGTTTTTTAATCAGTTCAAATAAGTCACTGACCATCGTCAAGTTTTCTTCTCTTGATTTAATTGAAATTGTCTTCGTATCATCTAACAAGACCTCATTGTAAAAACAAGTTTTGGCCCCTGTGTGACAGGCTGGTCCTGTTTGATTCACTTGGATTAAAATAGTGTCTCCGTCACAATCATAAGAAAAGTGTTCAACCTTTTGTAAATGTCCAGATGTTTCACCTTTTTTCCAAAGCTGCTTTCGCCTTCGACTATAATAATGGGCATAGCCTGTCTCAAAAGTTTTTTCTATAGATTTTTCATTCATATACGCCAACATGAGTACATCCTTTGATTGACTGTCCTGAGCAATTGCTGGCACTAGTCCTTGATCATCAAATTTTATGTTTTTTAATAACTCTTTTAAAGCCATCCTCTCCTCACTTTCTTACTAGAACACCGTTATTATTTAGATATTTTTTAAGATCACTAATTTTTATTTCACCAAAGTGAAAAACAGATGCCGCTAAAATACCATCCACATTTGCTTCATGAACTGCCTGTCTAAAATGTTCCATTGTACCCGCTCCTCCTGAAGCAATAACTGGCACATTCACACGACTCGTTATTTTTCTTAGCAAATCAATATCGTAGCCACTTTTCATACCATCTTCATCAATACTATTGACCACAATTTCTCCTGCTCCAAGCTTTACCCCTTCTACAGCCCATTCTATTGCATCTAAGGGCGTTTTTTCTCTACCGCCTTTTACATAAACAGACCATGAACCTTCATCGTTTTTCTTTGCATCTATTGACAAAACCACACATTGTGCACCAAATTTTTCAGATGCTTGCTGAATAAGGGAAGGGTTTTTAACAGCTGAAGAATTTATGGACACTTTATCTGCACCTTTTCTTAAAATTGTTACAAAGTCATCAATGGTTGAAACACCGCCACCCACGCAAAAAGGAATATTGATCGTATCTGCTACCTGTTTTACAAATTCAAGGGATATTTGACGTTCATCACTAGACGCTGTAATGTCATAAAAAACTAATTCATCAGCACCTTCATCACTATAAAATTTGCCTAGTTTTTCGGGAGAATCCACATCAATAATGTCTTGAAATTTTTTACCTTTCACTACTCGACCATTTCTAACATCTAAGCAAGGTATAATTCTTTTCGCTAACATGATAGTGCCTCCTCAAAATCTATTTTGCCATCATAAAGTGCTTTACCTATGATTGCACCATACATATTCATTTCTTTAAGCGTTTTTATATCTTCTAAACTGCTAACGCCGCCAGATGCCACAATATCTAAAGTTGTTTTTTCTTGCAATCTTTGATACATTTGGAAATTCGGACCTTTCAACATACCATCTCTAAGGATATCTGTATATATCAATGTTTTCACTTGAAATTGTTCCATTAGATTTGTAATCTCTAAAACATCTGTATTGGTCACATCTTTCCATCCTCTTATGGCAGCTTTTCCTTCTATGGCATCCACGGAAACCGCTATATTTTCAGCATAGGTGCTGGCAATTTCTTTAAAGATATCTGGTTCTTCAACAAGAATGGTACCTAAAATCACTCTAGTAACGCCTAAATCAAGCCATTGTTTTACTCTCTCTTTACTTCGAATACCACCGCCAATTTGAATAGGGATTGTAATTTTGCTGATAATTTCTTCGATGGATTTTTTGTTTATTAAAGACAGGCTTTCTGCACCCTCTAAATCAACAATATGTAAATATTTAGCCCCTGCTTTTTCCCATTTTAAGGCCATCTCAACGGGCTTATTTGAATAAACAATTTTTTGGTTGAAGTCACCCTGGGTCAGTCTTACACATTGGTTTTCTTTTATATCAACAGCTGGAAACAATATCATATGATTAACTCCTTATATGCTTTTAGTAGATTATGGCCTACCTGTCCACTTTTTTCAGGATGAAACTGCATGCCATAGATGTTGTCTTTTCTTACAATACCGGGTACTTGAATATGGTAGTCCGAGAAAGCGATTATATTATTTCCCTCACAACGAGCAAAATAGGAGTGAACATAATAAACATAGTCTCCTTCATTAATATACTTTAAAATAGGGTCATTCGGTTGATTAAAGGTCAAACTATTCCAACCCATATGAGGAACTTTTAAGGGTATTTCCATTTTCATAATTTCTCCCTTAATAAGTCCTAAGCCCTGATGCATACCATATTCATAACTCACTTCAAAGAGAAGCTGCATCCCAAGACAAATACCAATGATGGGTTTTCCCTTATTGACCTGCTCTATTAAAGCTTGATCCATTCCTTTGTCTTTCAGTAATTTGATAGCATCTCGGTAAGCACCAACCCCTGGCAGTATTAGGGAATGACTATCACGAATATCTTTTAGCTGGTCTGATATTTTTGTTTCGATACCAACACGTTCAAACCCTTTTTGAACAGAGTTCAGATTACCTAACCCATAATCTATGATCACATGCATTTAAATCACCCCTTTAGTTGAAGCAATCCGATCGTCTATGACTCTGGAAGCTTCATATAAACAGCGGGCGGTGCCCTTAAATATTGCTTCTATTTTATGATGATCATTTTTTCCATATAAGACACCAATATGTAAGGTCATTTTAGCTGCCATGGCAAAGGCTCTAAAAAACTCTTCAAAATTTTGAGTGTCCATCTGCCCTAAGTAGGGTCTTGTCAACAAATCTTCATAAACCAAAAAAGATCTACCACTAATATCCACAACTACTCTAGCTAAGCATTCATCCATAGGCAAATAAATGGACCCGTAACGCTTGATTCCTATTTTATCTCCAAGGGCTTGTGTGAATACTTCTCCAAGAACAATTCCTAAATCTTCTACTGTGTGATGAGAATCCACTTCTAAATCTCCTGTCACTTGAATTTCTAAGTCGAACTTACTGTGAAAAGCAAACAAATCTA
>SKID01000163.1 GCA_007116605.1 Tissierellia bacterium | reverse complement strand
AAATAGCAAATCATAAGCATTCATTTGATCAAACAACAATTGTTCAGTAATGGGTTGATCAACTTGAATATCTTCTGCAGGTTTAGCAAGACTAAGGGACGCTTGTTGTTCAAAGGACTTTAAAACTTCTGCTCCCGATTGATATCTTTGATACTCTAATAATTGATTCACTAATTCTTCTCTTGGATCTTCATCCTTTTCCATTCTTGGCAACAACATCTTTGACTTAATCTCTAATAATGTAGAAGCCATTAAAATAAACTCACTGGCCACTTCTAAATCGTAGACATCTAAAGCATCCAAAAAAGACAGATATTGATCCGTAATCTGTGCAATAGGAATATCATAAATATCCATTTCATTTGATTCAATAAGATAGACCAATAATGCAAAGGGTCCGTGGAATTGATTAATCTGTACAATATAACTCAATTTTCTAATCCTTCTATGGGGATATACCCTTCTTTAGTGACAACACCAAAAACACTTGGAATTTTACTTGCTTGATTGGATTGAATATGATATGCAGACAAAACAAGGTCTTCAATGGCTTTTGTTTCTTCTTTATTGGTGTGAATAATGGCGACTAGTTCCCCTTCTTTTACTGAATCTCCCACGTGTTTTTTACATATAATTCCTGCAGAAGGATCAATTTTATCTTCTTTAGTCTCCCTACCAGCGCCAGCCAGTAGAGCTGCTTTTCCAATAGCTTCTGCATTAATGGAACCCACATATCCTGCAGACTCACTAGTTACCGGAATGACCTTAGAAGCTTTATCCAGTAAAGAAGTATAAGTAATTGCTTTTACATCACCATTTTGAGCCTTAACAAATTGAACAAATTTTTCCCAGGGTGCACCGGAACGCAAAATTCTTTTAGATGCAATAACTCCTTCTTCAATGGTATTTTGAAGCCCGGTTAAATACATCAAAACACCATTCAATACCAGACACAAGTTTGTTAATGACTTAGGGCCTTTTCCTTTAAGTGTTTCTACCGACTCAATAATTTCAAGTGAATTGCCTACAGCTTCACCTAAAGGCTCATCCATATTTGATAATACAGTAGCCACCTGTTTATTGAAAGAGTCTCCAATATCAATCATAATTTTAGACAATTCAATGCCTTCTTCTATGTTTTTAACAAAAGCTCCGCTTCCAATTTTTACATCTAATAAAATATAGTCTGCTCCAGAAGCAAGTTTTTTAGACATAATGGAACTGGCTATTAATGCTAAATGATCCACTGTAGCTGTCACATCACGTAAAGCATATAATTTTTTGTCAGCAGGCACTAAATTAGGCGTTTGCCCATTAATAGCAAAACCAATAGAATTAACAAAAGTGGTCATTTCTTTATTGGTTAAAGAAGTGTTAAATCCGGGTATAGATTCAAGTTTATCAATGGTACCTCCTGTATGACCCAGGCCTCTGCCAGACATTTTAGAAGCTTTCATACCCGATGCAGCCATTAATGGCAGCAACACGATACTGGTTTTATCTCCCACACCTCCAGTGCTATGTTTGTCCACTTTAATGCCACTGATATGATCTAAACTAATGACATCTCCTGATTTGACCATCACATCAGTTAAGGCAAAAATTTCTTCCTTTGACATGCCTTGAAAATAAACCGCCATTAAAAATGCAGCCATTTGATAATCAGGGATGGTGTCTTCAAGATATCCAGATATAATATAACGAATTTCATCTTCACTTAAATGTTGACCACGCTTCTTTTTTTCAATCAAATCATACATTCTCATAGCGCTACTCCTTTATTAAAACTTGTTTTAAAGAATGACCCTCCAAGTGATGAGAAATATTTAAAAAATCTAACACAGTACTGGCAATGCTATTAAATCCACGAATGGTCCCTAAACTTTTTGGTTTTAACTGTGGATGATAGACTAACAAAGGCACATACTCTCTAGAGTGATCCGTACTAGATGTGGTGGGATCACAGCCATGATCAGCAGTAATCATGAGCAAATCATCTTCTTTCATTGCATCCACGATGGTCATCAAATGTTGATCAAAGTCTTGTAATGCTTTACCATATCCAGCCACATCGTTACGATGCCCAAAGAGCATATCAAAGTCTACAAGATTGGTAAAAATTAGGCCTTTAGAAGGTTGGTTAATTCTTCGTAATGTTTCTTTAATCCCATCATCATTATTTTTAGTTGGACTAGATTGGGTAATCCCTTGACCAGCGAAAATATCAGAAATTTTACCAATCCCGATGACATCCTGACCCGCTTGTTCAATATAATCTAAGAATGTTTTACCATTAGGTTTTAAAGAATAATCTTTTCTGTTTTTAGTCCTTTGGAAATCACCAGGTTGTCCAATAAAAGGTCTAGCAATGACTCTGCCCACTGCATGCTCCCCTGTAAGCAGCTTTCTAGCTTTTTCACAAATGTCATAAAGTTCATCTAAAGAAACCACCTCTTCATGAGCAGCTATTTGAAACACACTATCAGCAGAAGTATATACAATGAGCTTGCCCGTTTTCATATGTTCTTCACCAAACACTTGGATAATCTCTGTTCCAGATGCGGGATAATTAGCAAGATAACCACGATGAACTGCTTGGGTAAATTGATGCATAAAATCATCTGGAAAGCCCTGGGGATATGTTGGAAAAGGTTGTTCTAAAACTAATCCTGCAATTTCCCAATGACCGGTTGTTGTATCTTTACCTGGAGAAAGTTCCTCAAGGCGTCCATAAGAAGCAAGCGGTGCGATATCATTATATCTAATTTCATGTAATCCTTCGATATGGGATAAACCAAAAAGTTCTAAGTTTTCTAATTTAAAACCAGGCAAATGCTTGTAAATATTTAATAAAGTATTACTTCCCTCATCACCATATAAATAAGCGTCAGGCATGGCACCAATGCCAACACTGTCTAAAACAATTAAAATTACACGATTAATGTCTTTTTTCATGGTTTCCTCCTTATCAGTCCAATTCTTTATAATGACACACAAAGCAAGGGTTTTACTTTCTAGGGTGTCTTTTTTTGATTGTTTCAAAAGTATTGGTTTGATGTATTGTAGATATTTTTTGTAAAATTTGAATGCTTTCTTGACCAAACAAGGATTGGATGGTAGCCATATCCACGCCATTCTCCAATAAATGAACCACAAAAGAATTACGTATACTTTGGGGAGTAATGGGTTTTTCGATGTTTGCTAGAACAGCATATTGTTTGAGTATTTTCCAAAATCCTTGTCTTGTCAAAGGTTTACCTAAATTATTTAAAAACAATGTGTCTTCTAATTTGTCTTTTAAATAATGACTTCTACCTTGTTCTAAATAAAGATTTAAATGATTTAACGCACAATCACTAAGTGGCACTCTCCTAGATTGTTTGCCACTGACAATGGTCAGGGTTTCCATGACTTTACTATAATCTTTAACCTTAAGTTGAATGAGTTCAGAAACTTTCAAACCAGTAGCATACATCAATTCTAGCATTCCTTTGTCTCTAAGTCCTTTCGGCGTTGATATATCCGGTTGAGATAATAAAAGATTGACTTCCCTCACTGTAAAATAATCAGGAGTTTTATGGTCAATCTTAGGACCATGAATCTGAGTAGCTGGATTTTTAACAATGATCCCTTTGTTTTCTAAGTACTGGTAGAATGATTTAATTGAAGACAAATTTCGTGATACAGTAGAAGCAAGCTTCATATCCTTTTGCATGGCTAACATGTAAGTGAGTACCATGGTTTTTGTGGCTTCAATTAATGGTTTATTGTATTGCTTACGTAAATATTGCTCAAATTGACGAATATCGCTAATATAAGCCATGCGTGTATTCTTAGAAGTTCTATTTTGATGGGTCAAATATTGTAGATAAGTATCGATATGATTATTCATGACTGTAACTCCATAGGATGATGGTGATGCAATAAATAGTGATAGATGCCGATAATGGTTTTAGAATCATTAATCAGACCTTGTTGAATCATTAGAGCCGCTTTTTCAGGGGTGACCGTGATTAAGTCCATAAATTCATCTTCATCTTTTTCTAAATACTTGGGCACTAACTCAGAAGCCAGATAGAGGTATATTTTTTCATTACAAAAACCTGGTGAAGGAAATATTTCTAGAGCAAGAGAGATATTTTTAGCATCATAGCCCGTTTCTTCAATTAACTCTCTTTTAGCACAAGCTAGGGGGGCTTCATTTT
>SKID01000165.1 GCA_007116605.1 Tissierellia bacterium | reverse complement strand
CAAACAAGCATCTTATTCTTATGGCCTTATTGTTGGCTTTTGGGTTTTTACTGGCTAGACCGCCTTAATGTCTCACTCATTTTAGGATGTCTTTTATTACTTCAGGTCATCCACTCAAGTTTTAACATTCGGCCTTTTATAAACAACGATTATCTCGATTATCTATATGAAATCAGCCAGCATGTGCCCTCTAACGCTATAGTTTTAGCCAATCTGAATACAGAGTTTTACTTTAGCAACAATACTTTATATGATTATCGAAATTTAGCCTTCTTAGAAGAAAATAACTCAACCTTTCAAGACTATATCACAGATCGTGAAATTCAGTATATTATCTACCCTGAAGAAATGGATTTTATCTATAATCGCCGTCCAGTTTGGAATGGTATTTATGGTAACCTTTATCCTTATTATGATGATATGCATCAATTTCTAAGGGAAGAATGTATAGTTGTCCATCAGTTCTATAGCCCCTATGCAATGCGCATTGTCATGTTTAAATACCGTCAAGAATGGCTAATCACTATTTATCAAGTGAAGCAATAACAGACTCTGTATCTCATAATACTAGAGCCTGTTTGCTTCCTCACTTTATGAAGTTTTTAAAGCGTTGATAATATTGTCTTCACTAATTAAGTCAATATAGTGATCCACTTTTCCATCTTTGATGATCGCAACATAGGGATAATTCGTTCTGCCTAGTTTTTTAGCAATCCCATCTGATTTATAGACATCTACCTTGCAAAAATGGTAATTTTCCCCATGTCTAGATGTGAGTGCTTCTATAATTGTCACTAATTCTCTTTGCTGTGCTTCTACAGCATTATAAACATAAACTGCACCATTTTTATCTTTTCTAGCCACATTACACTCAAATACTTCCGTTTCAGCAATATATTTCTCTGCTGCATACCCTGCAATAGCACCATCACCTACAGCTGTTGCAACTTGCTTTAGCCACTTATCCCTTACATCTCCCGCTGCAAAAACACCTTCTAGGTTTGTTTCCATGCGATCATTAGTCAAAATATACCCTTGTGGATTTAATGTGACTTGTTCTTTTATTAGTTCAGTATTGGGAATATATCCAATAAACTCAAAACAATTATCACATTTTACAGGAATGAGTTCGTTCGTTTTAAGGTGTCTTAATACAACTGTATCTAAATGGTCTTCACCTTCAAATGAGTCTACCACTGTATTCCAAACAAATTCCATCTTTGGGTTAGCCAAAGCTGCTTCTTTTGCGATTTCATTACAATCCATGATACCTTCATCATGCATAACAGAAACAATCACTTTTTTTGCAAATTTTGTTAAAAACATACCTTCTTCAATAGCTGCATCACCACTGCCGATGACAACCACCACTTTATCTGTGTTAGAAGCTGCATCACAAGTTGCACAGAAAGAGATACCCTTGTCAAACAAATAGTTTTCCTCGTTTTTAGCTCCCGTTGTACGAGGTCTTCCACCACTGGCAAGAATAACCGATTTAGCAATATACTTGTTTCTGAAAGTCTCAACTATTTTTTCTTCCCCCGTTAAATCCACTGATTGTACTTCTGTCAATTTAAACTTTGCACCCATATTTTTGGCTTGCACTTTCATTAAATCTGTTATTGCTTCTCCTTTTGGCATATCAGGAAATCCAGGATAATTCCAAATCTCATTTGTATAAGTTGCTAGTCCCCCTACTAGTGCTTTTTCAATAACAATCGTGCTCAATCTAGCTCTTGCACAATAGATAGCAGCTGTCAAACCTGCAGCGCCCGCACCTATGATGACCACATCATAATGTTCTATTTTTTTTTCACGTGCCATTTTAATCCTCCAAATCTTATTCTCGTTAAACGAATGAACTCAAAACATTTTGAGTTCATTTTCATTTACATAAAATAGTTTACTAATAATTTGCTTCCTATAACTGCCCCAACAAACATAAAGATGGCAAACACCCATCCTGAAAGAGACAAAGAAGAGATCCCTCCAAACAGTGCTCCAATATTACATCCATAGGCAATCCTAGCGCCATAACCCATCATGGTACCACCTAAGACAGCAGCTACAATTTGACGCTTATTTTTTATTTTTTTAATTTTAAACTGAGAAGCCAATAATGTGGATAATAATGCTCCAAAAATGACTCCTAGGTTGAGCATTGTCCCTGCATTACTCATGAAGCCCGCTTCCAAGGCACTCATAGACCCTGGTGCTCCAGGTCCACTAAAGTAATACCACTTTTCAACACTTCCACCTACCATTTGGTATAACCATGCACCCCAATTAGCAAAAGTGGCTGATACTCCCCAAGGACTACCTGTTGCCGACAACATCACTATCTGGAATAATGACAACAATACCGCTCCAGTAACATATGAGTAAGGTGCTCTAAACCATTTATTGTAAAGATCATTTTCTCTTAATTTATTGAAAAATTCCAACTTTACACCTCCTTAAGGGCTTGTTGTTCATGACTATTTTGCTTTTTCTATAATTATTTCCCATTCACCATCATCTACTTCTTCTATATCTACAAAATGGCCTTCTTTTCTTGCCCACTCAGGTACATTTTTCACGGCACAACTGTGATCAATTTGTACGACTAATACATCGCCAACTTCTAAGTCTTTAATGGCACCTTCTGCTTTTACTAATGGCACTGGACACGCTTCACCTAAACAATCTAACATGACTTCTTTTGACATTTCCTTTCCTCCTAATGACTATTTGCATTTTTTCTTTTTTCCCATTTGTCTGCTAACACATATAATATAGCAATAATTAACAAATTAACTAGCAATCCACCCGCCCATCCAAACAAGTCTGGTAAGAAAACAGAGGGTCCTGCTAACATAAAGTTTCTTTTCCAGAATCCAAAATCGTAAGCTCCCCATAAGGAACCTACCATAAAGAAGAAGAACACCAGCATGTTCATATGGAAACCTTCTCCTACACGCATCAATGTACCTGATGCACAGCCACCTGCTATAACCATTCCAATGCCAAAGATAATTGCGCCTACGGCTGTCGCCACACTGATTGGTGCTACAAACCCCATGCCTGGAATTGGCAGTCCCGCTCTGAAATAACCATATTTAATAGCGGTAAAACCAATGGATGTGATAGCGAAAGCGATTAAAGCAGCTCGTGTCACAGAAGTTGAACCTGTTAAATAGGGATCTCTCATTGAAGCCGTAAAACAAAATCTTGCTCTTTGAAGAATCATACCAAAAGCACTACCTACTACAAAGAATAATGCCAAATGACCACTAACTGTGATTGATAAATAAATTGTGAAGATAATCATTCCTAATAATACAGCTATACCTATGGGGATTTGATTCTTTTTAGGTTTTCTCGGTGGTCTACTGCTGGAAGATCTTCTTGAACTTCGAGTTGATTGGGTTTGACTTGTATCATTATTTGTGACACTTTCTCTAGAAGGTCTTCTTGGCTTTCTTTCTCCAGTATTTTCTGATACTTGCGTTTCACCTTCAGTTTTTTGCGTCTCAGTCTCTACATTTTCTCTAGAAGGTCTTCTTGGCTTTCGCATTTCTGGTGATACGTTTTCCTGATTATTGTTGATATCAGTCATTTTTTCACCCCTTTATGGAATTATTTTATGATATATTATTAACAATCTTGTTTTTATTTTAACATGGTTTCTATTTTTTGCCATATTTGATATAATGATGTAGTATCACATTATATAATACCAAGTATTAGAAAGGGTCGGGATTTTAATGCACATAGAATACTTTGATTATTTTTACCAAGTCGCAAAAATGCGCAGCATATCTAAAGTCGCTAAACAGATACATATTTCTCAATCTGCACTCAGTCAGCAAATCCAAAAACTAGAGGATAGCCTTGGCTTTACTTTGTTGGAGAGAAGCAATAAGGGTGTTGTGCTCACGGATATGGGTGAGGTGGTATTAAAATATTCTGAAAACATTATCAATACTTATAACAAAATGTTGGCTGAGTTAGAAAAAGGAAGTACCGAATCTAATCAAGTGCATATAGAAGCCTGTTCTTCCGTTTCAAATTATGCTATTCCTTGTTCTTTATATAAAGTTAAAGAAAAATATCCAGCACATAAGTATGAATTGATTACTAATATCTCAAATAAAATTAAAGAAAATGTACTCAATGATATTTCTAGTGTTGGTTTTGTCTATGAGAATACCCAAGAAAAGAATTTGCAATACCAT
>SKID01000049.1 GCA_007116605.1 Tissierellia bacterium | reverse complement strand
TCTCCTAAAGTTGTAATTAATAACATTAATCGATGCTTTTTCATAAAAGCTTGGACTTCATGGTCATCAGGTGACTGTTTGAGTTTCATAATTTGTTTTAATTCTATTTCATTTGGAATCAGGATGTCAGTATAGTCTAAAATCTCATCTTCAAATGCTATTGTAGGGGTTGGATTTAAAAGGGTCATCACTCCTGCTTTTTTTGCCATCATTAAGGCATATTTTGCTGTTTCTAAAGGTATTTCTAATTGGCACACGACTGCTTTTGCAGACTGTATGGCCTCCTTAGCTTCATCAATATCTTTAGGTTTTAACTCACTGTTAGCACCTGGAATAACTGTGATTTGGTTATTTCCATCTTTATCTACATAGATATTGGCAAATCCAGTTGATATTCCTTCAACTGCTTTGACATAAGTGGTATCTACCCCGTTTTCATTTAGGGCTTTCACTAATTGAGAACCATAAAAATCTGCGCCTACTTTTCCAATTAATCTAGTTAAAATTTCAAGTCTTGCAGTAGCCACCGCTTGATTAGCTCCCTTTCCACCTGGTGACAAAAAATAACTCTCTCCAAAAATGGTTTCTCCCATTTTTGGCATTTTATTAATCATTGTAAATAAATCCATATTGATGCTTCCAATAACACAAATTGTTTTCAAGTAGACCTCCATCCTACAGACAGCTTAAACGTTTACTTTAATAGTATAACACCTCAAAACTACAGCGTCAATCACTCAGTCTTCATCAATGATTGCTTATTCTTAACAATTTTAGTTTTTTCATATAAGTTAGGATGTTTTCTAATATTTATTTTAACACAATCTTTCATTGAAGTGTGTTTGTTTTTTCTAATTCAATATTAAGATTTCTCAACATATCCTGCACTTTTTACAAATTCTTTTGTATAGACTCTAAAAGCTTGGACATGATGTTCATTATCTTGTATAATACAGCTAGATTATATACATCAATATTGTAATCCCCAATATTTTGTTTAATAAATAAGAGGTGTCTTTATGAAATATACTATTAAAGATATTGCTAAGCTCGCTGGTGTCTCAACAGCCACCGTGTCAAAGGTTATCAATCAAAAAGATCAAGAAATCACAGAAGCAACTCGTAATAAAGTGATGGCTGTAGTCAAAAGATATCATTATGTCCCTAATCGCATTGCAAGCTCCATGGTCACTAAAAAAACCCATACCATTGGGTTAATTATACCCGACATTAGCAACCCCTTCTTCCCTGAATTAGCAAGAGGCGTTGAAGATTATGCTAATCGGTTAGGTTTCACGGTCTTTTTGTGTAATACGGATAATGATGTACAAAAAGAGCGTGCATACATGGAAAAATTGCAGGAAAAAATGGTAGACGGTATCATTTTAACTGCCTCTGATAATCGAAAACGAGTCACTCCCTCATTGCAAAAAACATCAATCCCTATTGTTACCGTTGATCGGGGTGTGGATGCCGACATTTCTGATGGTAATGTAGAATCTAATAATTTTATTGGTGCTTATGAAGCTGTTTCATATTTGTTTTCAAAAGGACTTAAGCATGTGTTGCATTTGTCCGGTCCTCTTCATTCTAAACCTTCTAACGAGCGTTTAGAAGGATATAAAAAGGCACTGGTAGATCATTATCGACATGTGAATCAAGATATGATTATGGATGGCTCTTATACTTTAGATTGGGGTTATTCAGGCACATTAAAAGCGATGTCTAATCGTTTGAAATTTGACAGTATTTTTTGTGGTAATGATTTAATTGCTTTTGGTGCTATTCAAGCTCTAAAAACAAAAGGCTTAAGTGTTCCTAATGATATCAGTGTGATAGGCTTTGATGATATTGAACTAGCTAAAATTATTGATCCCCCACTGACTACTGTAAAGCAGCCTAATTATCAAATGGGCTTTGAATCATCTAGGATTTTGATTGATATCATACAACAAAAAACTCCGGATATCACTGAAATCACATTAGATACACAGTTAATTATTCGTCATTCTGTAAAATAAAGCGAGGATTATTATGACTAATCAAACAAAAGGGCTCATCCTTGTGATTTTATCAACCATCACCTTTGGATTGATGCCTGTTTTTATTGTATTTGCTTATCGAAGCGGAATAGAAACCAACACCCTATTACTGATGCGATTTATTTTTTCAACCGTATTTTTCTTTTTTTATGTCTGGAGAAAGTATAAGCGCATCACCGTTGATCGTCAGTCTTTAATCGCTTTTTTTATTTTAGGCGGCATTTGTTATACCTTTCAATCTCGTTTTTATTTTACATCCTTAAGATATATTTCACCGGCATTAGCCACCTTGTTTTTATACTCATACCCTGCAGCAGTCACATTGCTTTCTTCTTTTGTAGATAGAGAAGCCATTACAAAGAAAACTTTTTTTTCTATTGTCGTGTCTTTATTTGGAATTTTATTGATTGTGGGTACCTCTTTAGGAGACGTTAATCTGATTGGTGTATTTTACGCCACAGGTGCGGCATTAATTTATTCAGTCTATATTGTTTATAGTAATCGTGCCATTAAAAATACGCCTACCATGGTTGCAAGCGCTTATATTGCCTTATTCTCAATGGCGGGTACCTTTATCTTTGGTAGCTTTTCTGGCGGTTTTAATTTTAATTTCGACGCCTCTGTTTGGTTACCATTAATAGGCTTAGCGCTTATCTCTACTGTGATGGCTATGACCACATTTCTTAAAGGTATGGCCTATTTAGGACCTACTAAAACATCGATTGTCAGTTTATTAGAAGCTGTCTTCACCGTTTTATTTGCGGTGGTGTTCTTAAATGATTTTTTAACCCTGTCTCAATTAATGGGTGGTGTCTTTGTCTTATTAGGTGCTTATTTAGTGGTACGTCCTAATAAGCGTGAAACTATGCCATCTGAGTAGTGAAAGCTTTATTTAACTTTTTTTATTCTTATAGAAAAATGATTAAGGAGAATTTCTATGAAAGAGACTCATATCGATTCTTATCCACCCACATTGACTTGGGAAATCAAAGTTTCTTTATTGTCTAATAAACATGTTTTGAAACAAGTCTTCATTGGGCTTCAAATTGCACTTGCTTTTTTAATGATTATTTTACTTGCTATCCAGTTTTTTGATCCCTACACACGTGTTGATGGTGTGTTTTTGTTAAATCTCATTCAAATCTACGGCATTGTTTTTGGTATTATGGCTGTCTGCATGATATTAGGTGTCGCATTAGCTTATGGTTTTGGGTATCATTATTGTTTTAGTATTAACGAAAAAGGCATCCAAGAAAGACCTTCTCATAAGCAAGCTCACAAAAACAAATTTTTACACAGATTGACACTTGTATTATCTATTTTTGCAAAAAATCCAACCACTGCCGGTGCATCCATGATTGCTCAATCACGACAGAGCGTTTTTCTAACTTGGAAAGATATTACTAAAATCGAAGTCGGTAAAAAGCAAAGGACGTATATTCTTAAAAAAGGCAAGTTTACAAAAATGCTTGTTTTTTGTCATAAAGACAATTTTGAACAAGTTGGCGAGATTCTATTTAAAATGACCCAAGGCTCTATTTAGAAGGGTTTATCAATAGCATTTTAAAAACAGCACTCATTGAGCGACTGTTAACTAGAACAAAACGGTTTCTCTCAAAGAATCAAAATGATAGCAGTATTATTTTTGATCAACAATTTTCATCGCCCAAGCCAACAAATCCACTTTGATACTTTCAAAATTTTTCTTAATATTTAAACAACCAAAAGCACCCAAATACTGGTTGTTTTTTTCTATGGCTACTTTTGCTGCATTTTCTGCTCGTGAAGCCCCTCCTTCATGGCAATAAAAATACGCGATGCTTTTATTAGCCATAAATTTCTTTTCTAACAAACTGTGGATCGGTGGTGCAAAGGTACCTGCCCATATTGGTGTCCCTAAAAAAATCATATCATAATCATCAAGAGACAACTTTAACTCCTCTATGGCTGGCTTGCTTTTCATAACCACTTGGCCACCACCCCATATGTACTTTATAAAACTTTTGGTAGGTATTTCTTTGACTGGTTTTATTTCATGAATGTCAATATCTAAGTGTTCTGCTAAGTATTTTGCTACTTTTTTTGTGCTTCCTTCAAATGAATAATATAAAACAATGGCTTTTTTCATTATTCCCTCCTATTATGTTTAAATAAACTAATGATATATACAACAATCCGTTTGCTACTT
>SKID01000108.1 GCA_007116605.1 Tissierellia bacterium | reverse complement strand
TATTGTCTGGGCCTTCAGAAGAATTAATATTTCGAGCTTTTGCTATTACCCTTTTTGTCTATCTAATAAAAAACAAACCCTTGAAAGGGCCTATTAGCATATCGAATTTTTTAGCTGCTATTGTATTTGCAATGGCACATATGCGTTTTTCTTTTGCACCATTTGAAGTCTCATTTGTTACTATGCAGTTGGTTCTTTCTTTTGTTCTTGGTATTTTTTATGGTATCTGTTACGAAAAAAGTGGAAGTATGTATTATCCTATGATTATGCACAGTTTTAGTAATATCATCATGGTTGGGGTCACTATTATATTAACTGCTATCCTTTAACGAACAGTATTGATCTCATATTCGAAGTAAGATAGCAGATAGGCTTCTAATTATTTTCTCAATCATCATGCTCACAAATGACTAAAAAATGGAGCATTTTTCAAAATTAAGCTTTCCTATAAATCTTATTAAACTCATATTTGGGTTCACAAGTAATGTTCAAACCTAGTTTTTTGAATACTTTTTCATCTACCGAAGACAATATCACCGTGGAATGCAAGTCACATCCTTTTAGTTTAGAAAGTTGGTCTAATGCTTTTTTAGCTAGCTGGCTATGGGCTGCTGTTACAGATAGGGCAATGAGAATTTCATCAGAGTGCAATCTTGGATTGATGCTACCTAAGTAAGTCGTCTTTAATATTTGGATGGGTTCTATTGCTTCAGGAGATACTAAATGTAAATCATGGTCAATACCAGCAAGTACTTTAATCGCATTGATCACAACGGCTGCTGAAGCTCCTAATAAGTCTGATGTTTTGCCAGTGACAAGGGTCCCATCTTTCAATTCTATTGCAACTGCTGGTGCTCCTGTGTTTTCCTCTCTTTTTAAAGCTGGACAGACCGTTTTTCTATCTTTTATCGAAATATTAGCTTGCTTCATTAATATTTCAAGTTTATAAACTTCTTTTTTATTACCCACTCCTTTTTTGAATGCACAAGCAGCCTCAAAATAACGTCTAATAATTTCTTGACGTGCAGCTTCTTTACATACCTCATCATCAATGATACATACCCCGGCCATATTAACACCCATATCTGTGGGAGATTGATATGGATTAGTGCCAAGGATTATTTGAAACATTGTTTGTAAAATAGGGTAGACTTCAATATCTCTGTTATAGTTTACAGTCGCTTCTTGGTAAGCCTCAAGGTGAAATGGATCTATCATATTTACATCACTTAAATCTGCTGTTGCTGACTCGTAAGCAAGGTTTATTGGATGTTTTAAAGGTAAGTTCCAGATAGGAAAGGTCTCAAACTTAGCATAGCCTGCTTTTTTTCCTTGTATATTATCGTGATACAACTGAGATAAACAAGTGGCCATTTTCCCACTGCCAGGTCCTGGTGCCGTTACAACAACTAACGGGCGTCTTGTTTCTATATAATCATTTTTTCCAAAACCTTCTTCGCTGACAATGTAGGGGATATTACTTGGATATCCTTCAATCTTGTAATGAACATATGATTGAATGCCTAAATCCTTTAATCTTGCACGAAAACGGTCAGCTGAACTTTCTCCATTGTACTGAGTAATCACCACACTCCCTACATAAAATTGTTGTGCTCTAAAAGAATCCACTAATCTAAGTACATCTTCATCATATGTGATTCCTAAGTCTCCACGTATTTTATTGCTTTCAATCGCTTCTGCACTAATCGTAATAATAATTTCTGTTTGATCTTTTAACTGATGAAGCATTTGCAGTTTGCTGTCTGGCTGAAAACCAGGCAAGACTCTAGATGCATGGTAATCATCAAAAAGTTTCCCTCCAAACTCCAAATATAACTTGTTGTTAAATTTTTCTATTCTTCTTTTGATATGCTCTGATTGCATTTTTAAATACTTTTGATTATCAAATCCTATTCTCATGAAAAGCTCCCTTTATCCATATTGTCTCAATGATTTTTTTCTCATTCAATAAAAAAACTCATTTGTTCCCTACCTGACTCAATACATCTAGGTCCATTATTAGATACACTATTCACATATGTAGACACTGCTTTTCTAGTTAGTAGCATCTCTTTAACTCTTTGCCTCTGAATAATTTTATCTGGATTTTCACCCATTATCCAATCTCTTTCTACTGATTGGTCTAGTATTAAAGGCATTCTGTGATGAATGTTTGATAGTGTTCCGTTAGAAGGTGTTGTTAGTATTGCATAGTGGTTAGTCCCATCTACATGATCTTTGTTCCAAATACCTGCAAAAGCTATATATGGTCTATTGGTGAAAGTAAAAAGATAGGGCTGTTTCGTTTGATGATGCCATTCATAAAATCCACTTGATAATACTAAGCATCTCCGACTTTGATAGGCATCTTTGAACATAGGCTTGTTTTTTATAGTTTCAATCCTTGCATTAATCACTAATTGGCCATTATTTTTCCACGGAGGTTTGAGTCCCCAAGTCATATCCTGTAATAATAAGCTTTTATTTGAATGATATAAAATGGGTGCCTTTTTACTAGGCGCAATATTGTAATCTTTATTGATTTCACTTTCGTAAATCACTTCTTGATGCCATTTTTCTTTAATGATTTTTATCATTTCGCTAATAGAAATCGTAAACAAATAACGCCCGCACATCATAACCTCCTATATTACTCTATCCTGTGACTAAGAGTACTAAAACTCACAATTCTTCAGGTGGAAGATGACTACTTTATAAAATCCCTGTATTATGGTCTCTAACATTCAGGCTTCGTTTCAAACGCCATCTAAATAAAAGACTCCTGCTGATTACTTTGTCTTAAATGTCTTCAATATTGTATCAAATCTCATCCTGATTGGCTAGGTGCTTTCTTAATTAAAAGAGATTGTCCTATATCCCATCACTAAACGTGATTATTGTTGACCATTTAGTAAGCTTAACTTAAAATGAGATTATACAAATTAAGGAGATTCTATGAACACACAATTAAAGCCCTCACCATGGCAACTAAATGGAAAAGGCTATATCATACTCTATCATTTTTCAAGAAAAAGTTTGTCTACAATTCAACCAACCATTCACGATAACCTTATTGCTCAGCCTGGAATTGGTGGGATGATGATTGTTGATTATCAGCATTCAGATATTGGCTCTTATCAAGAACTATTATTAATTCCCGGTTTGGTTCGCCATCAAAACCAAAAATATCGGACCATTACAAATATTTATGTGTCAACAGAAGTGAGTATCATCAATGGCATTCGTAATTGGGGCATTCCAAAGCAGCTTGCTCATTTCCGAATGATCAATGAGTCAAAATATTCGTCTTTCTCAGTGAGTACTAATGATCACTGTTTCTTTAAGGCAAGCTTAAAACCGTATGGCCCTTCTTTTCCTATCTCTACACGATTAGTTCCTCTACAGCTTGTTCAGTCAAGACATGGCCGCTTATTAGAGACCACCCCGACTGGAAAAGGTGTGGCTAGACTTGCAAGATTAGATTCAATATGGATAGATGCACACTATTTCCCGAATATATCACATATCAAACCATTATTAGCACTAGAAATATCAAATTTTGCAATTCGATTTCCTGATGCAAACATTTTATCTGATGACTAACCATGCTATGCATTTAGCATCATTTTTATGTACTTAATTAGCGCTTGAATAGACCCAATCATCAGTCTTAAAACATTCCTCACACCATAACGCTTAATCATTTCTGTCGGTCTATTCAACATCACATTAATATAAAGATTCGTCAACAACATTTGATGATAATATTTTTTTAAAGAAATCTTGCTGGGTTGAATCATCACTTGACCAAAACTCCATTTTTCATAATCTTCAATAGTATATAGCAAGCGGTTTTTATACTCTTCATATAATGGCAACCCAGGAAAAGGGGTTAATGGGCTAACTGATGAAATCTGAGGCGATAATGATTTAACATATTTTCTAAATCTTTTAAAATCTTCTTTTGACCAGTCTGGATGAGCCATAAAAGAAGCCCACACATCAATGCCTAGTTTATTTAATAACTTGGCAACTTTTTTATGGTCTGAAGATTTAGTTTTCTTTGTATAGTAAGCTAATTCCTTTTCTGAAAAAGTTTCATAACCAATTAATAAAGCTTTTAAACCTATCTGTTTAAGGTCATCAAGCAACCTTTCATTTTCTAAAACACCTTCCACAGAAGCATAAGCAATAAAATTTTTTTCAATGTTTAACTCATTAACTAGATGGATGAAACGCTCTACT
>SKID01000214.1 GCA_007116605.1 Tissierellia bacterium | reverse complement strand
GCCCATCAGTGCCCTTTAATGAACCGGTAACCACCTCTTGCCTGTTTGATAGTATGAAGTCAGAAAACACTTCATCAAAATGATAAACTTCTAATTGTTGCTCAGCTTTTAACACAGAATCACTAGTGTAAGCTAACACATTTTTGTTATGATCAAGAATGAATACTTGACCAAAAGAATTTGTGTTGCCATCCACTATTCTATCTAACAAGCTTTGAACACTTAAATCTCCACTCACCACACCTTCTAGTTGGCCTTGTTTATACACAGGCATGGCTATAGAGACAATATATTGATCTTGAGAGGCATTCATAAATACTTCTGTATAGACTAGTCCTTGTGCTTCAATGGCTTTTTTGTACCATAGGCGACTTGCCCAGTCTATCGGTTGGATCGGCTGCCATCCTAAGGCATGAATCATTTCATTATTAGTTTTGACATAATATAATGACATCAAGTTTTGACTTTCTTGATACATTTTTTTAAGCAATGACGCCACCAAATCATCTTCTTGTAAGATTTCTATCATCACTGCACAATCTTTTATCATTTGTCCTTTGTGTCCTAACTCACTTAAAACTTGTAAGGTTAAAAAATCTTTTTGTAGTTCAAGATGATTTTTTGCATCATTAATCTGTATGCTTTTGTAGATTCTTTGATTCACTAGCATACTGATCAACAAGGCTATGGTCACTACTAAGGTAATCGCATAAAATTTAAACCGTAATTGTTTCATCTTTAACCTACCACATCTAGGACTTATTCTATATATACCCTAAGCAATAGCTTTTATACAATAATACATTTATAATATTCCATAGCTAATTATAATTAAAAGGATCCCTTGCTGGGCTATGAAATATTTATCCGATGGCTAACCCCATTATTATATCATGGTCATACATTTTTGACCATATGATAACTACAAAAAAATGCACATATCTAATTTAAACTCATATCTTATTTTTGTAAAAAAACAGGACTGTCCCCCATGTGAAAAGTATGATAAAATGGTTCGAGTAAAAAAAGAGAGGTCACGAATGCCTACACCTAAAATCACTGTGTTTAATCTTGAATCCCTTGAATATAAGAAGGCATATTGTTTTCAATTGCATCTTCATAATAGAGTGAAGAATAAAGATCTTCCACATGCAATTATGCTACTTGAACATCCCCCAGTCATCACAATGGGTGTCCGATCAAAAAGCGAAAACCTATATGTTGATAGTATGACACTAAATCACCATAACATTGACTTAATTCAAAGTAACCGAGGTGGGGACATCACTTATCACGGTCCTGGTCAATTAGTCGTCTATCCCATCATGAACTTAGAGCAGTTAGACTATGGTGTAAAAAGCTATGTGCGCCAATTAGAAGAAACCGTGATCCAATCCCTAGCTAGCTATCATATTTTGAGCAATCGCAAAGAAGGATATCCTGGTGTTTGGGTTGAAAGCCAAAAAATCGCCGCTATCGGGTGCAAAATTTCACAAAATGTGAGTATGCATGGTTTTGCATTAAATGTGAATACTAATCTTGACCATTTTAGTTTTATTAATCCTTGTGGTTTAACTGGCATGGGTGTGACTTCAATGGAAAAACTTCTAAAAGAAAAGCAGTCTATGCAACAAGTACGCACCGTCGTTTTACAGACTTTTTTAGATGTTTTTAATCTACAATCCGTTCAAGGAACACATCAAATGATATCCCATATATTAAAGGAGGCCGCTCATGAAGAAGCCTGATTGGCTAAAAATCAAACTAGCTAATAGCACACAGACTAAGGAAGTGAATAAGATTTTAAAACAATATGACCTTCATACCGTCTGTGAAGAAGCTAATTGTCCTAACCGTATGGAATGTTTTAGTAAAAAAACAGCTACTTTTATGATTCTAGGAAATATATGCACTCGAAATTGTGGTTTCTGCAATGTATCATCAGGTCAAGTCCTTGAGGTTGACCCTAATGAACCAAGCCATATCGTTGAGGCGATTAAAAAAATGAATCTAAAATATGTTGTAATCACTTCTGTAACCAGAGATGATTTACCAGATGGCGGTGCAAGTCAATTTGTTAAAGTTATTGAAGCTATTCATGCAGCTAGTCTTAATATAGATATTGAAGTACTCATACCTGATTTTCTAGGAAATGAAAAGGCTTTGTCAAAAGTTGTTTCAGCTCATCCTAAAGTGATTAATCACAATATTGAGACAATATCTAGGCTCTACTCACAAGTTCGTCCTGAAGCAAATTATTATCGCAGTTTAGAATTACTATCACATGTTAAAAAACTTAACCCCAATATTTACACTAAATCAGGTTTTATGTTAGGACTTGGAGAAACTGAAGATGAAGTGATTGAAATGATGCATGATCTTTACAATTATCGATGTGATATTTTGACTATCGGGCAATACTTGCCTCCATCAAAAGATCATTATCCGTTAAGTGATTACATTCATCCCGATCAGTTTAAAAAATATCAAAACTTAGCCTTGGAAATGGGTTTTATGTATGTGGCATCATCACCCTTAGTCAGAAGCTCATATAATGCCATTGAAGCTTTCAAATGAACAAGTTGATAATTAAGACAGTGTTTGAATCCATCTTTGGACATGGACACACTTATTAGAATCCAACAGTGCTTTAGTCTCGCTTGCAAAAGTTGACGTAATACCACTGTTAAACTTCAAACAAAAAAAATTCCCATAATCCCTATCAGTAGGACTCTTAGATTTAGATGATGCTTGAAACACCATCTGAATGTTGGAGACCTTGTCTTAGAACTCTACAGTATTATCTCCTATTTAGGTAAGTGGAGTCGTAAAACTGTGAGTCATCGTATTAGTGTCAATAAGTCATCTATTTAGGAGGTATTTATGAAAACAATCGATTTAAGAAGTGACACCGTGACAGTGCCAACTCAAGAAATGCGACAGGCTATGTTTGATGCAGTGGTTGGTGATGATGTCTATGGTGATGATGTAACCGTTAATCGTCTAGAAGCTCTTGCTGCTTCAATCACAGGCAAAGAGGATGCTTTATTCGTACCCACTGGAACAATGGGCAACCAAATTGCGATTATGACCCATACTCAAAGGGGCGATGAAATGATCGCTGGTAATCATTCCCATGTTGTGTATTATGAAGCAGGTGCACCTGCTATATTGTCTGGTGTCAACTATGCTCTTGTTCATCATCCTTTAGATTATGTTGAAGGCTCTGACATTACAAAACTCATGCGTGCAGATGATATTCATTTTCCAAGAACATCCTTAGTATGTCTTGAAAACCCTCTTACTAATGGAATGGTTGTGCCACTTGAAGTTATGGCAGATGCATATACAACCGCCAAAAGCTTAGGGTTGCAAGTTCATTTAGATGGGGCACGCTTGTTTAATGCATCAACATTTTTAAATGTCGATCCTAAAGAAATCACTCAGTTCTGTGATAGTGTCATGTTTTGTATTTCAAAAGGTCTTTGTGCTCCTATAGGATCTTTGTTGTGTGGTTCAAAGGCTTTTATTCACAAAGCTAGACGTAATCGCAAAATCTTAGGTGGTGGTATGCGGCAAGCAGGTGTCTTAGCTGCATGTGGTATTATTTCTTTAGAAAAAATGGTCCAAGAACTAAAGTCTGACCATGACCTAGCCCAATATTTAGGTCATCGTCTAAATGAGATTCCCCATGTTTCCGTAGATATGAATCGCGTTCAAATTAACATGGTTTTCTTAACAATCGATAAGCCCGGATTTGAAACGGATGACTTTGTTGTTTACATGAATGAAAAAGGTGTAAAAATCACTAGTATTCGTTTTGGTTATTTTAGATTTGTCACCAATCATCATGTCTCAAAAGATGATATTGATTATGTGCTTCATCTGATTAGAGAGTATTTGGATTGATTTAACTTCATAAAAAATCCTTGGATCATCCAAGGGTTTTTTTATGATTGAATGTAAACTTGATTTAATGCCAACATCAAAAAAAGACATGAAAGTCGATGCCTTTTCATATCCTTTTTGAAATTATGCTATTTGAAAAATGCCCTCTATACCTTTTGTTTTTAATAGATATTTTGTGTGATGCTTTGCTTCCATGATTTTTAGAAAGGTATCATCTGATATTTTTGAATTTCCATAGACTCTCCAACCTCTTATTTTTGTTAGTTTTAGAGAAGGATGACCTATAAATCCCATCACATCTTTTAATGGATATCCAAGAAAAATACCAATTTCATGAGGTATGAATCCTCTTTTTATTTTCTTTAACAAATGACTTAG
>SKID01000160.1 GCA_007116605.1 Tissierellia bacterium | reverse complement strand
CCTATTAAATCAAGATTTCTCTTTATGCTTTTAGAAACAGCTTCCAATAATTTAATCCTTGCATCCCTAACTTTTTCTTCAGCTTCTAAAACTTTAATGACTAACAGATTTCCTAATGGTTTAATATTCATAATGACCTCCTTCAACATACAATCTTTTAATTTGTTAGCACTCATCTCTATTGAGTGCTAACACTCGCTGTACATATGATACTTCAATACATTAAAACTTTCAACAATTAAAAATAGCCATATTTAATCAAATATAGCTATTTTAAGATATTATTCTTATTTTTTTTAAAATTACTCACTATTAGTTTAATTATCTTTACATATCTTGTGTTTTCAAAAATCATTTTCCGATTTTATGATTTATTGCATAATAAAAAAGATATTGCTGAACGATCCCTGAATGGTGTCCAAAATTTTCACGAGCAAAGTCTTGAATCTCTTGAATCGTTTTCAATTGTGGATAAAGATGTTTCATCCCTCTTTCAATCCATACATCCACTGGAAAAGATTCCATTTTATGGTAGCCAAAAAGCAAAACACAATGGGCTACTTTAGGTCCAACACCTTTTATTTTTTGTAATGTGCTATAAGCTTGTTCATAAGTCATTCTCTCTATATCAGATAGTATTTGTGGATATCGGTCAATAAATTGAATTGCCGACTGAATATATGCATCACGATAACCTACTTTGCAAGCTCTTAAATCACTGGGAGAAAGATTGTTTAAAGAAGCTAAATCAGGAAATGCAAAATAAGTCTGCTCCATAAATTCACCGATCTTATGCCCATATTGTTCACATAAAGCTTCTATATTACATTGAATAATCGGAATACTTCGATTAGATGATAAAATAAATGAAATCAATATCTCAAAGGGATCTTGTTTTAATAATCTGATCCCTTTGCTATAATTAATGATTTCAATAAATTTCTCGTCTTTTTCTAATGTGTGATTGATAAGGGCATAATCTCTGTCTAAATCAAAATAATTTCTCCAGATCTGATTAAATTGGTTTAAGCTACTGTGCTTTAACACAAAGCACTCCTCTGATTGCAACAGTTCCACAAGTTGATTGTGTGCGATTAATAAGTAGTGCTTGTTACCAAGTTTTTTCCAACGAAAACACTGTCCACATTCAATGGTTTTTTCTAAATCAAAGCTACTTAAATCATAAACTGTAATCTGTTGGTCGCTCTCAACTATACGCATATTGCCTCCATTTAAAAAATATAACCACTGTCATTGCTGATTAACTAGGTCTTGGTTCTAATAGCGTTGCAAAGGCCAAACGAACTTTAGAAACCTTAATTAACAGTAATGGCAGTGGTTATATATCAAGAGTTTTTCTATTTTGTCTCTTGTTTACTTTTATAATAATAAGCTAATGTATACAAACTTTCATTCATATGCACATTTTCGATTGCCACATCATTGCCCACTCGAATATCTGTTGGTGCAAAATTCCATATGGCTTTTATCCCATTGGATGTTAGAATATCTGCAATTTCTTGGCTTACTTCTTTTGGAGTACATATTACACCCATATCAATATGATGTTCTTGAATAAATTGTGGTAACTCATCCATGTCTTTGATTTCATGATCACGAATTTTTAAGCCTAAGACTTTAGGGTTTTTGTCAAATAAAGCCATTACTTCAAAACCTTCTTCATAAAATCCTGCGTAATTTGCAACAGCTTGACCAATGTTACCTGCACCTACAATAATCACTTTATACTTTTTATTAATCCCTAAAATCTTACCGATTTCTTCTCTAAGGTTTTTTGCGTCATAACCATAGCCTTGCTGTCCAAAACCTCCAAAATTATTTAAATCTTGTCTAATTTGTGAAGCGGTAAAACCTGTTAATCTACTTAATTCATTAGAAGATACACGATTTACACCATTTTTTAATAAATCCCCCAAGTAACGGTAGTATTTTGGTAATCTTCTAATCACAGCATCTGAAATTTTTCCGTGTTTCGCCATCTGTACACCTCCATATAGATAATATTTTAACAACTTTATTGATTTTATTCAACTAGATTAATAAAAATATTCACACTTTATGAGAAAATGACCATTAAAAAACATAATACAGTCTTCTTATTACTTATTGTACGCTATAGTTAAACTTTACAACTTCAATTAAAATGACTATACTATAAAACAGGTGATAATATGATTGATATTAATGTACATGATATTAGCAAATCCTATGGGTCATTACAAATCCTTAAAGAAGTTAGTTTTATTATTAACGAAGGTGAAAAAGTATCTTTGATTGGCCTGAACGGATCTGGTAAAACAACTTTATTTAGAATATTGACTGGACAAGTAGACTATGATTCCGGTTCTTTTTATGTTAATCCAAATAAGACACTAGGATATTTGAAACAGTCTAATGAATTAAATACCGAAATGACAATTTATGCTGTAGCAGAGTCTGTTTTTCAACCGATTATTCAACTAGAATCTGAAATTAGACTCATGGAACAAGCCTTGGCTGATTCAAGCAACGATTCGTCCAAACTAGAATCATTGCTGCTTACTTATAGTGATCTTAATGAAAAGTTTGAAGCTTTAGAAGGTTATCAATATAAGAGTAAAATACGAGGTGTATTAAATGGACTAGGATTTAGTGACCAAGAGTTTCATAACCCTGTTTCTCAATTAAGTGGTGGGCAAAAAAGCAGAGTCATGTTAGCTAAACTTTTACTTAGCAGTCCAGATATCCTTTTGCTAGACGAACCCACAAATCACTTAGACATTCAATCTATTGAATGGATTGAAAAATATATTACTGACTTTAAAGGCTCTGTTCTAGTTATTTCTCATGATCGATATTTTTTAGATAGAACGACTCAGAAAACACTGTTTTTAAGTCAAGAAACCATCAAATCTTATCGTGGAAACTATTCTTTTTTTATTGAGAAATGGCATATTGATCAGCAGCTGTTGCAGAAGAAATATCAGCTACAAGAAAAAGAAGTTCAACGTCAAAAAGAAATTATTGCAAAATTTTTAGCTAATGGTCGTGATAAGAAAGTGCGTCAAGCAAAAAGTCGTGAGAAAATGTTAGAAAACATGAATGCCATTGAAAATCCCCACAATATCGATGCTGTTATGAAACTTCGATTTACACCTAAACGTCCCAGTGGGTATGAAGTTTTAAAAGTTGATAATATCTCTAAACATTTCGATTCTCATAAAGTTTTCGACAATGTCTCTTTTGAAATTTATCGTGGAGAACGTGTAGGTCTAATAGGTCCTAATGGTGTTGGTAAATCCACTTTATTTAAAATGATTCAAAATCCTAGTATGACAGATAATGGACAAATCACTTTTGGTCACCATGTTGAAATGGCTTATTACGATCAAGAATTGACAGATTTAGACAATGAGAATACTGTTATTGATGAGATTTGGGATGCTTATCCTGATTTGAAAGTTCATGAAGTAAGGGGTTATCTTGCTCAATTTATGTTTTATTCAGAAGACTTGTTTAAAACAGTTGGTGATCTAAGTGGTGGAGAAAAAAGTCGACTGTCCCTACTAAAACTTATGCTGTCGGATGCTAATTTGCTAATGATTGATGAACCTACTAACCACCTAGATATTGACTCTAAAGATATTTTAGAAAAAGCCATGATTAATTATGACGGCACCATGATTATCATTTCACATGACCGGTATTTTTTAAACAAGACGGTAACAAAAATTTTCGAAATGACAGCTGATGGTATTCAAGAATATTTAGGTAATTATGACTCATACCATGATAAAAAAAAGTATCTGGCTTATGGGTCTCAGGAAGATTCCCCTTCAATTTCAAAGACAGAAATGAAGCATAAAGCAAAAAAAGAAAGAGACCTCATTCGTCAACGTCAAGCTGAAAAAAAACAAATCAAACTCATTGAAGAAACGATCCAAAATACTGAAGAGGCTATTTTATCTATTGAAAGCCAATTATGTGAACCTGAAGTTTTCAATGATCATGAAAAAGCACTTTCCCTCAGTACAAAACTTGAGCAACTCAAAAAAGCATTAGACGATTATTTTGAAGAATGGGCAGCACTGCATTCTTAGTTGCCAGACGCCTAGCAAATTTATCCGATGATTAGTGAGGTCTCTAGATAAGGGTCTCTAACAGTTTGGTTGTGCTATAATCACCATCTGAATCCAAGAGTTATGCTGATAATGTAATCGCCATCACAAAAAAACATCTCAAAAGAGATGTTTTTTTGTGATTAAGTAAATCTATAAGCCGAGTTCTGTT
>SKID01000286.1 GCA_007116605.1 Tissierellia bacterium | reverse complement strand
TGTAAGCGATATAAACTTTACCATTCCAATGAGAGAGATGACAGAATCATTAAATGCCGGAGTAGCAGCGAGTATTTGCTTATACCAGTTTTCTAATATTCAAAAAGAGTGTTGAAACTCTTGGTTGAATTTGGTATAATCATGAAAATAAAGACGATGATAGAGCAAAAAAATCAAGATAGCTAAAAGAGAGAAATGACGAGGCTGAAATCATTTCATATGCTTGATAAAATTTCACTCTGGAGTTGACAGGTTGAATTCAGTAGACTTGTCCGGGAGACCGTTACCTACAATAAGTAAAAACAAGAGTGGTACCGCGGTGCATCGCCTCTTATGAGGGATGTGCTTTTTTATATTTAAAGATGAAAGGAGTCATTATGAAAGAACAACTAATACAGATTCAAAATGAAGCACTTTTATTAATTAATCAAGCTAAAGATGTTAAAGAATTAGAAGACATACGTGTTGCTTTCATGGGCAAAAAAGGACAACTGACTTTGTTATTACGTTCCATGGGGAAACTATCACCAGAAGAGCGTCCCCAAGCAGGGAAAGTTGCCAATGAGGTTAGAGAAAGCATACAAAATGCTCTTGATTTGGGAAAAAGTAGAATCCATCAGCAAGCAACGGCCATTCGATTAAAGAGTGAAAAATTAGACGTGACAATACCAGGTAGCTATTACCCTATAGGGCATCGTCATCCACTCATGCAAGTTAAAAAAGAACTTGAAGATTTGTTTTTGCACATGGGATATGATGTGGTGGATGGTCCTGAAATTGATACGGTAGAAAATAATTTCGATGCTTTAAATGCACCAGAAGATCATCCCTCTAGAGATCGGTCAGATACATTTTATATTACAGACAATTTGTTATTAAGAACACAAACATCACCTGTTCAAATCAGAACGATGAAGACACAAAAACCACCTATACGTATTGTATCTGCTGGCAGAACATTTCGATTTGATGATGTAGATGACACCCATTCACCCATGTTTCATCAAATGGAATGTCTAGTCGTGGATAAAGGGGTTACTATGGCAAATTTAAAAGATTCTATCGATAAGTTTGTTAAGACATTATTTGGTCCTGATATGAAAACTAGATTTAGACCACACAATTTTCCATTTACAGAACCTAGTGCAGAAGTGGATGTCTCGTGTCTAAAGTGTATGGGCAAAGGCTGTCAAGTTTGTAATCACACAGGTTGGAGCATGGAACTATTAGGGTGTGGCATGGTACATCCTAATGTTTTAAGAAACTGTGGGATTGATCCAGAAGAATATAGTGGCTATGCTTTTGGCATGGGGATTGACCGTATTACCATGGTAAAATATGGTATCAGTGATATTCGGCTACTATTCGACAATGATCTAAGATTTTTAAAACAATTTTAATTTAAGGAGGCATATATGTTACTACCTATTCGATGGCTGAACGAATACGTTGATGTTTCAGACATTTCTATAAGAGAGTTATCTGATCAGTTAACATTAACTGGGTCTCATGTAGATTCAATTATATCGTATGATCAGAGTATAAAAAATGTAGTAGTAGGATGCATTGAGGAGATGACCAAACATCCAGATGCAAACAATTTAAATGTTTGTCAATTAAATGTAGGCACTCACCGAGTTCAAATTATTACTGCTGCAACAAATATTTGTCAAGGAGATTATGTGCCTGTTGCTTTAGAAGGGGCTGTTTTATCTGGAGAAAAAAGAATTGGTGCCACTGATTTAAGAGGGATGATATCCCAAGGGATGCTTTGTTCTTATGACGAATTAGGGGTTGAAGATAAGCTAATCCCTAAAGAATCTAAAAATGGCATTCTGGTTTTTCCAACACCACTGCCTTTAGGAATGAACATTATCGAGGCTTTAGCCCTAGATGAAGTGATTTTAGATATTGAAGTGACATTTAATCGACCAGATTGTTTAAGCATTATTGGATTAGCAAGAGAAACAGCAGCAACATTCAATAGAGCTTTGACATTACCTGAGGTTATTATTAAAAATCCAGTGGATGACATTAAAGATTATTTGACTAGTGTAGAAATTGAATCTCCAGATTTATGTTCTAGATACTATGCTAAAGTCATAAAAGATGTGAAGATAGGACCTTCCCCTTTGTGGTTGCAAAGAAAAATTATGGATGCAGGTATGCGACCGGTTAATAATATTGTAGATGCAACCAATTATGTGATGCTGGAAATGGGACAGCCCTTACATGCATTCGATCTTGAAAAATTAAAAGGTAAAAAAATAGTGGTTCGGGGCGCTAAAGAAAATGAGCAAGTGATGACATTAGACAAAGAAGTCCGCGCATTATCACCAGATATTTGTGTCATTGCAGATGAATGGGATGCCCAATGCATTGGTGGTATTATGGGTGGTTTTGATTCTGAAGTCACTGAATCTACTAAAGTGATTATGATGGAGAGTGCTAAATTTAACTCAAAAGCAATAAGAATGGCATCAAAAAAATTAGGTTTAAGATCAGAAGCATCTTCTAGAAATGAAAAAGCACTTTCGTCTGAGTTGATTCCGTTGGCCAATGAACGTGTCTGTCAAATTATTGAATCCATTGGTGCAGGAAAAATTGTCAAAGGGTTTTATGATGAAGGCTTAAAGAACTGGCAACCATACACGGTTACTTTGAGACCAGAAAGAGCAAATGCATTATTAGGTATTGAAATACCGGTTCATCAAATGGTTCAAATTTTAAATGATTTAGAAATAAGTAGCGTCTATGAAGAGGGTGTGATCAGATCTCAAATTCCCCACTTTAGAGCAGACATTGAGCAAGAAGCGGATTTAATCGAAGAAGTAGGACGTATCTATGGATTTGACAAAATTCAGCCAAAGGCACTTAATGGGGATTTAATGAAAGGATCTAGGTCTTCCATTAGAGATTTAGAGGAAGATATTAAAACCTACCTGTCTTCTGTGAGTTTCTCTGAGATAACGACTTATTCTTTTATAAGTCCTAAAAAATATGATATGTTACAAATGCCTAAAGAAAGCATTGATGACATTCGAATCTTAAATCCTTTAGGAGAAGATTTTAGTTCAATGCGTGCAACGATGATGGCAAATATGATGGAAGTCATCAGCAAAAACATTCACTATGGCACAAAAACAGGTAGATTATATGAGATAGGTCATGTTTTTAGCAAAAATAAAGTTTTATCCGAACAACCTAAAGAAACAGTAACATTGTCTATTGGAATGTATGGGGACTGTGATTTTTTCAGCATAAAAGGGATTGTCGAAAATATATTTGAATTGATGAGATGTCCAATAAGCTTTATTCCTATTGAGAATCATCCCAGTTACCATCCAGGAAGATGTGCAAGAGTAGTCATTCATGATGACTGGGTAGGTGTTATAGGTGAATTGCATCCAGATGTCACTGATGCCTATGACATAAAAGAAAGAGCTTATGGTGCTGAGATTAATTTAGAAGTACTTCATCAGCATATAGGAAACACACCAAAGTATCAAAGCATTCCCAAATATCCAGCTATCTCAAGAGATTTAGCAGTGGTTTTAGATGAAAATATACTGGTTGGTGAAATTCTTGATTTTATCAATAAAAAAACGTATCATTTACTAGAAAAAGTGACTTTTTTCGATTGTTATACAGGGGAAGGTATTGCTAAAGGACAAAAAAGCTTAGCGTTTTCTTTTGTGTTTAGATCGAACAAAAAAACACTCAATGATGAAGAAGTCAATGAAGTGTTTTCATCAATTGTGGATGATCTTAAAGCTGAATTTAAGGCTTTGTTGCGATAATCTCTAAGTATAATCTGTTAAAACTAACCATAAAAGTGATGTCAGAGATTGATAGATATGACGATGAGGTTTAACAGCTTGATGTCAGAACGCTCCCACCTCTATAGGTGGGGTTCGTTCACAGGCTAAGATTTAGCAACTTAAGAATGGAGGGATGAGTATGAGTCCAGTTGCCTTTGAGGTTTTTGGTATTCAAATCATGTGGTATGGAATTTTTATCGCAACGGGTGTTTTATTAGGTGCGTTTTTAGCATTACGTCATAGTCGGAAAATTGGCTTCAAGGAAGAAGACTTAATCGATGTGATTATGATTGGTATTCCCGCAGCTATCATAGGGGCACGATTATATTATGTGTTATTTAGCTGGGATTACTATGGCGGCAATTTAAGAGCGATTATCAATATGAGAAGTGGTGGATTGGCTATCCATGGTGGTCTGCTGGGTGCATTTTTAGCAGGAGCTATTTTTTGCTTAATAAGAAAAACAAAT
>SKID01000238.1 GCA_007116605.1 Tissierellia bacterium | reverse complement strand
CTTATCATATATACTGATGGCGCATGCTCAAACAATCAAGACAAAGAAAATATCGGTGGCTATGGTGCAATCCTAGTCTATGGAAAACATACCAAAGAAATTTTTGGTGGCACCCGAAATACCACCAATAATATCATGGAGTTAACCGCTATTATTGAAGCATTAAAACTGATTAAGAAAAAAAATTTACCCATCGAAGTTTATAGCGATTCTGCCTATATTGTCAACTGTATGAACCAAAAATGGTATGTTAAATGGCAACAAAATCAGTGGCTTAACAGTAAAAAAGAACCCGTAAAAAACAAAGCACTTTGGGTAGAGCTTATCAGTCTCATCTCTTCTTTTCCAGATATTCAATTTATTAAGGTAAAAGGCCACTCAGGCATTCCTCTCAATGAAAGAGCTGATGCTTTAGCCAATAAAGGGATGGACCTCTATCGTTAGAAGCCTAGTAGGGTCATTTTTTTAATCTCAACATTATGGATCGCTTCATCAATCAAATCTTTCATTTCAAGATTCGATTCAGCCACCATAATTTTATCCAGTTTTGGCTTAGTCACTGGTCTAGGTGGTGAAAAAACGGAACAACAATCTTCATAAGGTTGAATAGAAATATCAAAAGTTTCTATTCTTTTTGCGATTTCAATGATTTCATTTTTATCTAATGCTATAAGCGGTCGAAGAACCATCATATTCGTGCTCTCTTCTACTACAATTAATGATTGTGTGGTTTGGCTTGCTACCTGACCTAAATTTTCACCTGTTACTAAAAAATCTATACCCTTTTCTTCAGCAATCTTCTGAGAAATTCTCATCATCATTCTTCTAGCTATGATTGTAGAAGTCTCTTCTGGACAATTTTGTTTTATGGCTTTATAAATTTCTAATAAATTTACAGAGTATAAGGTGATATCACCACAGTATTTAGTAAGTTGTTGGGTTAAATTTGCTACTTTATCATTAGCTCGTTGTGACGTAAATGGATAAGCATGAAAAGTAATACAACTCATTTTTACGCCTCTTCTTGCCATCATATAGGCTGCTACCGGACTATCGATACCTCCAGACAGCAACACCAACGCTTGACCATTACTACCAGCCGGTAGTCCTCCTGCTCCTTTAATTTTCTTTGAATAAATGTAAGTATCTTTTCTAATATCTACAAAAATGGTTACATCAGGATGATGAACATCTACATTCATACTAGGAAAATTTTCAAGCACCACTCCTCCGAGCATTTTGTTCAGCTCGGGTGATTGAATTGGAAAAGACTTGTTAGCTCTTCTAACATCTATTTTAAACGTTCTTGGTTTTTGGTCTTTTGTTAAGTCATTAATATAGTGAACAATGGTTTCTTTTATTGTTGTTAAATCTGTGGCTATTTTCACACATGGCGATATGACTACAATACCAAAAATGTTTTGAAGATCTTTTAGGATCCTATCTATATCATTCTCAACCTCCATCATCACTTTACCTTGATCTCTATAATACTTAACTCCTGTCCCCTGTAAGACGGCTTTGATCTGTTGGTTTAATCTTTGTTCAAACAAACCACGATTTTTCCCTTTTAAAACTAATTCTCCTAAACTTAAACTAATCGCATTATACATTTTATTTACCTCTTATAATTTTTCTAATCTCATGAATATCGTTGGAGAGACAAAATACCAGTTGATTAATTTCATCATCTTGATGTTGACTATTGAAGCTAATTCTTAAGATACCCTCTTCATATCTCCAATCATTGATCATTTTTTTTAAGAACTCTTGTTTATTCTTTTTTCTAGATGTGCATGCAGAGCCGGTTGATATGTAAATAGATTGCTGCTCCAGATGATGAACTAATACTTCTCCCCGTATATCTTTAACGGCCATGCTAACAATGTAAGGTGAGCAATCATCATTGCTAATTAATCGAATCTCTTCAACATTAGCGAGCAACTGATCTAAAAAGGATTTCTTTAGTTGAGTCACTTTGTCATAATTTTCTAAACAAGATGCCTCAGCTATCTCTGCTGCCCTAGCAAAAGCGATAATGCCTGGTAGATTCTCTGTTCCAGGACGCAATCCTTTTTCTTGATCTCCTCCATATAATAATGGCTTAAGTTTTTGAGGATTTGTGGCATATAGTGCCCCAACACCTCTAGGGCCATGGATTTTATGTGCTGAAAACGAAAAAGTGTCTGCTTCAACTTTGCTCACATCTAAGGGGATTTTCCCAAATGACTGTACACAATCAAAATGTATATGGGTCTTTTTATTTTTTTTCTTGACTTCTCTTGCAATATCTTCTATTGGTTGCACTGCACCTGTTTCTCCATTAACATGAGAAATGGCAAACATGACGGTATCTATTCTCACTTTATCTATTAAATCTGATAAAACAATCTTTCCTGAGTCATCCACATTGACATATTCTATTGTACATTCATTGAAAAAATGAGATTGTATGACTTTTAAAATGGATGGATGCTCTAAAGGTGAAACTAAAACATGACCTTGTCCTTTATCTTGAATCAATCTACCAATAAGTGAAAGATTGTTAGACTCTGTTCCACCAGAAGTAAAAAACAGATTACTCTCTTTTCCTTTGATGAGACTAGCTAAAGTTTTCCTTGCTTGAAGTAATGCCCGACCTGATTGATAGCCTGCTTCGTGCAAAGCAGAAGGATTTCCGTAAAACTGAAGGCTTGATTCCATAAATCTGTCTAATACTTCCGGCAATATCTGGGTTGTTGCAGCATTATCAAAATACATTTTCTAATCACCTACCTTAAAAACAACATTGTTAATATTACATCACTTAACCGTTTACATTGATTTTACTTGCCTGCCGGTTTTGTGCAAAAAAAAACAATAATTCCTATAAAAAAATTAGTCCCTATCTCTTGCCATTAAAGATGGCTTGTGCTATAATGAAGTTGGTTATCCCCCCGATAGCCAAAATATATTCCCAATACCCCTTTTAAGCATTTATGCTTAGAACAAAACGACCTTCCCGGGTCGTTTTGTTCTATTTTTGTGCTTTTAAAAGTTTGAATGAGCAATATACTTGTTTACTTCCATTTGATAAAGCTTCATAACCTTTTCTACCATTCGATTGCTTGAAGACTTGTATTTCAAAGTTCCTACACTATTAACAGGCATCACATCTATAGAGGTACCTGTCACAAATAGTCCATCAACAAAAGTCAATTCTTCAATTCTTATCGTTCTTTTTTGAATATTAATCTTTGCTTTTTCACATAGCTCTATAATTTTATTTCTGGTTGTTCCTAATAATACGCCATTGTCTGGAGGTGTAATAATCGTACTCCCTTTTACAAAAAAAAGATTTGATCGGCTTCCTTCCAGTATCTCTCCTTTTTCAGAGACACAAATACATTCATCTGCACCTTCCTCGTGCAAAATTTCATTAATAATGCGTCTTTGTTCGTTGTTTAGAATCTTTGCATTTGGTTTTTCTCTTTCTTCATAAATGAGTAATGTATGATAACCCTCCACGTATTTCTCTGGTTTAGGATAAAAAGAGTTGACTAAATACACGATCATGTTCATTGATCCATTATTATACAATGCAATCTTTAAGTTTATATTTTTGTTACCAAACTCATTTAGAACGGTTTTCATCACTTTTCGCATTTGGTCATAGGTCACTCGGTAGTTTAGCCCAATGATTGATAAACTATTGTTGAGTCGATCAATATGGTCTTCAAAAAATAATGGTCTACCATCTATAATACGAATAATCTCATATACCTTTTCTTTTTCCTTATCAAGCATACAATAGATTTTTTCGATATCGACCCATTCTTCATTTAGTAAACCTTTTTCATATTTGCTATCTTTCATGCTTTCACTCTCTACCTTTTATTTTCATTCTTCAACCTATTCATTATAATACGCAGCTAGATAATAGTAAACACCTTAAATAGGATTTCTCCATATGCGTACAATAAAAAAAGCCCTCAGGGTTGCTCGCCACACAAAGAGCTATCGTTAATAAACAATAAGCAATTATCTAATCAAATAGAAGAAATTAATAAGTACTGTTACCCGTCATATAAATTGCCATATGACCAAACAAATAAAACTACCATATCATTTCAACATAAACTTTGTTATCTTCAAATCTCATTTGTTTAACTAATCCACGAACTATTCTTAGACCTCTTCCGCTTTCTGACATGATATCGTGAGAAGAGGTTAACGATGAAATGCCCTGGCCTTCATCTTTGACTTGAATTAAAATACTGCCAGGATTTATTACAAAAACGACTGTTATCTGTTTTTTTT
>SKID01000243.1 GCA_007116605.1 Tissierellia bacterium | reverse complement strand
ATATGATATGTTCGATACAAATCCGATTGAATATCAAAATAGTCTTGTGCATAACGGATATGACAACGAAGCCCTTCTGGCATTTCAGACATATCTTTAAACAAATCAGGGAAGATATTTCTATATGTTTGAACTAAAGCATCTTCTTCATCTACAATGTAAAAATCTGTTGTGCCATTATAAGCATCTATCACAACTTTAACTGAATTCCTTATATAGTTAAATGAATTATGATAGGGTTTAGCATACGGATATTTGTTAGTATAGGTAAATCCTTCAATAATCCAATATAGTTTACCGTCTTCTTGATTAATGACTATATAAGGATCATGACCATAAGCTAAGAAAGGGGCTATTTGATTCACTCTATCTACAATGTTTCTATTAATGACTATTTTACTATCTGCATTAATATTTCCAGATATCAAAATACGAAAATCTCCTTGTCTAATAGCAAAAAGTAAACGGTTCATGAAAGTCATAGGAACACCCGCTGTTCCCTCATAAAAAGTCATCACATTATCTGAACCTGAAGGATAATTAAATTCTTCTTCATCTGTATTAACGATAATATAAGAGTTGGTTTTTTCTCCAAAGTATATTTCTGGTTGATTGATAATTAAGTCTGTTTCTGTTCTTGGTGGTAAGTCTCGCATTTTTAAAACAGGTTGACCCTCTGTAGTCACTTCATTAACGGGTGATAAAGCTATGCCATAACCATGAGTATACTTTAAGACTAAATTGATCCAGTTTTGAGCCTGTGAATCAATTCTTGTTTGATCCATCTCTCTAGCGGATAAAAATACTTGAGTATATTTACCATCAATCATATATCGATCGATATCCACATCATTAAACACATAATAAGGTCTAATTCCTTGGATTTGATTGTACACTTGGCGAATAGGGAGATAGTCATTAATACGGATATTATTAATGATATCCATATTATTTTGTATATCTCTTGCTGTTAAGTTATAATCCACATCAAATTGTATTTCTTGAATTTTGTCTAAACCATAAGCTGTCCGTGTATATAAAATATTATGTTCAATATATTGTCTTTCTTTGTTAATTTCATCAGGTGAGACAATAATATTCTGAACTAAAGTAGCACCAATACCCCCTAAAATAGTCACTATTATAAGGGCTGCAGGTGCAGCTAAGGCAATGCGAATATCTTTTTTCTTTGCACCAATAAAAAACATTACAGCTCCAACTAAAGATAAAATCGCTAATACACGGTATAAATTTAATGTTACTAAAATATCTGTATAGCCAGCGCCAAAAACTTCACCTCTTGTTGAATAAAGCACATCAAAAGTTCTTAACCAAAACTGAATACCAAGCAAAACCATGAAAGCTGCACCAAAAAGTCCTATTTGGTTAAGAATATTAGTCACCATTTTTTTATCAAATAACTCCACAGGGCTTTTTCCTTTTCTGCCATAAACATCAAAGTCAATAATTTTTTCGTCTGTTCCGGCTTTAGTGGTTGTTTTGGTTGCTACCAAAAGTAAGTTAAACACCACATTAATAATAATCACAATGAAAAGCATTGACATAATAATGCTTAAAACTCCAGTTATAAAAGGCAACTGAAAAACATAAAAAGAAATGTCATTCATAAATATTGGATCTGCTAAATTAAAGGGTTGTCCATTAATAAAATGTAAAGTATCTAACCATAGATTAGAAGCCACACTTGTAGCAAAGAAAAAAGCAATGATAACTGAAACCAGTCTAACTCCTAGCTTTATTTTCTTTTCTAATGGTTTATCTATGACAAGTCCTGTTTCCTTAAAATATTTTTTTCTTAAAGTGGTCAAGTAAAAGTTAGCAATAAAATACAGCACAACAAAAAGTGGAATCCATATCATGAGTTGTGTTCTAATTTTTGTTAGAAATGTACCTGTATAACCTAATTCTTGAAACCATCTATAATCGGTTAAAAATGTCAGCAGTGATCCAAAAGAGCTGATAATAAAAAAGACAACAGCCACTACAGCAATACCAATAAAACGCATTTTATTTTTTTTAGGCATATACCTATCCTCCTAGTAAATTAAGTGTTTTGTGAATCATTTCATTATACCTTATCGAACCATGTTTTTACAATCTAATTAAGAAACCTTTAAGTTTGTGGATTTCAGCTTTATCCGATGACTAACAGTGCTAAGACACCCACTTCTTAAAGTGGGATATAATTATTGTAAAGTCCCTGGATAAGTATCTATAACATTAAGGTGGCGATTTAAACGCCATCTTAATCCAGAATTCCTGTTAATATTAACTGACTATTAAAAGCACTGGTTCATTAAGTCAATGATGATCCAATGCTTTTCTTAATTTTTGCAATACTTTTTTTTCAATTCTAGATATGGTCACTTGACTCAGTTTTAAATCATCTGCAATTTGTTTTTGACTTTGCTGGTCAAGTAAATATCGCTGATTAATAATTGTTTTTTCTAAATCATTTAAAGTTTCAAACAATTGGTTAATAATCGTTTTGTCTTCAAGTTGTTCAAAAGCTTTCAAAGATTGTTCACACTGAAAAAGATCCCATTCTTCTTGACTATCTTGCCATTGAATCATACCTGAAAATTCCATAGCTTCCAGTACTTCATCTTCTCCTATTTCCAAATGATTTGAGATTTCTTTAATTGTTGGTGTTTTTTGATTTGTTTGTGACAACACTTCTTTAGCTTTTTCTACTTCTGTATATAAGATTTGAAGCTTTCTTGGTACGCGTACAACTCTTGATTTATCTCTGAAAAACTTCTTTAACTCTCCCATGATTGTAGGTGTTGCAAAGGTAGTAAACTCATAACCTTTATAAGGGTCAAATCTCTCAATGGCTTGAATCAGTGCTAATGAAGCGATTTGATACAACTCATCTTCTTCAATGCCTTTTCTAGAATATTTTTTCACAGCAATATTAGCTAAAAATTCATACTCATAAAACAGCTTATTTCTTAATTGTCTATTGCTTTTATTATGATAATACTCAGTAAACCAGGTTAAATGTTTTATGTTATCTTGATTACTCATTCACTCACTCTCTTGACTACAGTAATTTGATGACTATCTTGAGCAAAATAAAAGCTATCTGCTAAACTTTCAATAATCATTTTAGTCATATCATGATCTTGTGATTGAAGGCTCCCACCATTAAGATCCTCAACTGTCATTTCAAGTAAATGTGTTTTGTTATCAAAAATAACTTTTATATGCATTTCATGTTTTTCCACATGATTCATGAAGTAGATACACATTTCTGAGATAAGAACTTTTATATCTTCCACATCTTCCACATGAAAACCCATTAATGATGCCATTGAGGCAGCAGTCATACGGGCTACTCGAATATATTCTGAAGATTTTGGAAAAGATAACATTACTCGACTAGACATTGCTGCCACCTTCCAAAATTTTAAAGATTTTATTCAATCCAGTGATATCAAGAATTTTTAATATACTTGATTTCATATTAGACAGTTGGAGCAATTGATTGTAGGATAATAGCTGCTTATGAATTCCCATCATCATACCTAATCCAGTACTATCAAGATACTCTAAATCTTGACCATCAATCACAATTTCATACTCTTTTTCAATAAATGGAAGAATATATTGTTTAAAGTATTCTGCTTGTACAATGTCAATGTCACCTTTTGGGTAAAGGATCACTTGTTTGCCTGAGACAAAATGATTAATTTCCAAAGACATGTTAACCTCCTAAGACTACTCGTCTTCAACTACAATCTTTGCTAAAGATACAACTTCGTCACCTTCATTTAACTTCATAATACGAACACCTTGAGTGACTCTTCCAATAGAAGATACTTCAGATGCACTCATGCGAATAATAACACCTTCTTTGCTAATCAACATGACTTCATCTTCTTTTTCTACCATTTGGGCACCAACAATATCTCCTGTCTTAGATGTAATTTTATATGTGATGACTCCTTTACCAGCCCTTGATTGACATCGATAGAGATTTGTCTTTGTCATTTTTCCATATCCTAATTTACTAATAATAAAAATCTCTTTTTCTTCTTCTGAAGCTAATACAGTGATAGATACAATGCGATCATTTTCATTTAAGCTTATAGCTCTAACTCCTGTTGCTGTTCTTCCCATTGAACGTACTTCATCTTCTTTAAACCTTATTGCTTTACCTTTTCTCGTGATAATAAAGATATTTTCTTCACCATCAACTTTGCTTACACCAATAAGTTCGTCTCCTTCAAGAAGCTTAATAGCAATAATACCCGACTTTCTTATATTATCAAACT
>SKID01000332.1 GCA_007116605.1 Tissierellia bacterium | reverse complement strand
CCGTTGTTTTACTTTTTCCAAATCACTGGAGTCTATGATTTGATTTGTCCATACTTTTATATTAAAGTCTATTTCTTCTTTGGTTCTCATGCCTAAAGCCACATAGTCTAGTAGGGGTGAGTTAAAGGCAAAGTCTAATGCTTGGATCGGGTCTTCACATAAGTGTCCTCCCCCTAAGGCTTTCATGCCTAGAATGACTTTATGGTTGTTTTTAGCTTCCTTTATAGCTTGAGTCATCTCTTCTAAGGTGCCATCCACAATGCCTAGTCCCTGATAGTTATAAATGGGATGAATCACTGAAATGGGTGGCATTTGACATAAGTCTTTTACCCCTTTAACAAAATGGGTGGAGATGCCAATGTGTTTAATGATACCTTGAGCTTGGTAATCCATTAGCTGCTCTATGGCTTCATAGTGTCCTCGATAAGTGTGAATGCTCTCTTGTTCATGGAGCATATAGATATCTAAATAATCTGTGCTCATTTGTTTTAAGGCTTTTTGTACACTGTCTATGGCTGTTTGTTTAGAGTAGGCATAAGACTTAGTGGATATATAGACTTTTTCTCTTGGGACACGCTTTAATAGACCTGCTAGTAACAGGTCATTGTCATACAATTCAGCCGTATCAAAAAAATTGATACCGCATTCAAAGGCATATTCCAGTAATTGGATGCGTTCATTGATAGGTAATGCACATTGAAGAGAACTTAAGGACAAGGTACCGAAGCATATTTTTGAAGCGTTATTCAAAAGTGACATAGACTAATAAACCACCTATCTATTTGGCTGCTGTCATATATTTCCATGATTATAAGGCTCTCACAAATAAGGTCTGTGTTTGCAATCCATCCAAGCTTATCATATTCTTGTAATGATTGCAAACACCAGAACCTAACTAACCCTTTTTATAGGGTCTTATCATTAATACTTGCAATATAGTCTTTTAGGATCTCTTCCAACAACTCATCTCTCTCCACTTGCATGATAATACTTCGTGCATTGTTGTGGCTGGTAATATAAGTGGGATCTCCTGATAAGATATAGCCGATTAATTGACTCACTGGGTTATATCCTTTTTCATTGAGTGCCGTGAGTACTGAGCGAATAATTTCTTTGACTTCATTCACATTATTCTTCCCAAACTCAAATTGTGTCGTTTTATTCATTTCCACCATAAACCACCTCTTTATCATTATATGTAAATTCCTTAGACAATTCAATCTATTTTATCATGTCTTTGATGACTTCTAAGCCTTTTTCTAAAGCTTTTTCAATTTGATCTGGGTTTTTGCCTCCGGCTTGAGCAAAGTCAGGTCGGCCACCGCCACCGCCACCAGCCACTTTAGCCACTTCCTTCACAATATTTCCTGCATGAAGACCTTTTTTGACTAAGGGTTTGGATACAGACGCAATAAATAGGGCTTTGTCTTGGTTTTGACTTGCTAGTACTACCACTGCATCATCATATTTATCTTGAATTTTATCACTGACTTCTCTTAGGGTATCGCTATCTGCATCAGCTAAGCTGAGTATAAAGGCTTTGATGTCATTGATTTGAGTAAATTGGTTTTCTAAGTCAGACATTTCTGCTTCAATACTTGCTTGCTTCATGGCTTGAATGGTTTTGTCTTTTTCTTTTAGTTCTTTTTGCAATTGATCTACTCGTGTTTCAATATGTTCGGGTGTTGTTTTTAACAATTGGGCCACTTGATAAAAGCGCTCTTCTATTTGATTTAAGTAATGCAAGGCTTTTAAACTGGTTAAAGCTTCTATTCGACGGATTCCTGAAGCAATGCCCCCTTCAGATACAATTTTAAATAAGCCGATATGGCCTGTATTGGTGACATGGGTGCCGCCACATAGTTCACTAGTTACCCCTGGTATGGCCACTACACGCACTTCTTCCCCATACTTTGCATCAAATAGGGCGATGACCCCTGAGTTTTTTGCTTCATCTAAAGTCATATAGTTTACTGTGGTTTGAATGTTTTGAGCAATCATTTCATTCACTTTTTCCTCAATAACCTTCAACTGTTCTTTAGAAGGTCCTTCAAAATGAGAATAGTCAAAGCGCAGTCTATCTTTATCAACTTGAGATCCTGCTTGATTCACATGGGCTCCTAATACGGTTTTTAATGCCCAGTGTAAAAGATGGGTGGCTGTATGGTTGGCTTGAGTAGCATTTCTGTCAATGGTGTTCAGGGTTACTTCTACATTTTCTCCCACATTTAAGACTTGGCCTTCTTGTAAAGTCACTTGATGGAGGAAAATGTCATTATTGGCTTTGATCACATCATTAACGGTAGCTGACCCATTTTGTCCAATTAATAACCCATGATCTCCTACTTGGCCGCCACTTTCTGCATAGAGGACGGTTTGATCCAGCACCACAAATCCTCCTTCTTCTAAAGAAGTGACGGCTTCATGGTCTGCATTGTATAATTTAAGAATTTGAGCAAAAGTTTTGACCTGGTCATAGCCTAAAAAGACGGTACCAGCTACTCCTTCGATTTTTAAGTCTCCCCCAACCCAAGATTCTTTGCCGGAAACTTGTCTGGCTTGTCTGGCTTGTTGTCTTTGCTTATCCATATATTGTTTAAAGGCATCATAGGAAACGCTTAAGCCTTTTTCTTTTAAAATCTCTTCTGTTAGTTCAAAGGGAAAGCCGTAAGTGTCATACAATTTAAAGGCTTTTTCTCCTGATAAGGTCTCTTCCTTTTGTTTGTCCATTTCTTGGCAGTATTGTTCTAAAATACTCATGCCTTGATCAATGGTGCGATTAAACTTTGTTTCTTCTATTTCAATGACTTGTTTAATTTGTTCTTGATTGGCTTTTAGTTCAGGATAAGCCTCTCCCCAGCCCAGGACCACATCTTGGGATAATTGGTGTAGAAAATGGTCTTGAATGCCTAGTAATTTCCCATGTCTTGCTGCTCTTCGAATGAGTCTTCTTAACACATAGCCTCTTCCTTCATTAGAAGGAATGACCCCGTCTCCAATTAAAAAGGTCATGGCTCTGGTATGGTCTGCAATAATCCTAAAGGAAATATCTGACTTTTTATCGGCTTCATATTTTTTGCCACTGGTCACTTCTGTTTTTCTAATTAATGAAATAAAAGGTTCTACTTCAAACACATTGTTTTTGCCTTGTAAAACGGCAGCGACTCTTTCTAGGCCCATGCCTGTGTCAATATTAGGATTGGCTAGTGGATGGTAAATACCTTTTTCATCTTTGTCAAACTGGGTAAATACTAGGTTCCAAATCTCTACATAGCGATCACAATCACATCCTGGCTTACAGTCGGGTTCATCACAAGAGTATTGCTCCCCTCTATCATAATAGATTTCTGAACAAGGGCCGCTGGGACCCACTTCTAGTTCCCAGAAATTGTCTTCTTTACCTAGGCGCACCATTCTTTGTGTTGGCACTTTAATCTCATCTACCCAAATATTGTATGCTTCATCATCTTCGTGAAATACTGAAATCCATAATTTTTCAGGGTTAATCTCAAGGGTCTTAGTTAAGTATTCCCATGCCCACTCAATGGCTTCTCTTTTAAAATAGTCACCAAAAGAAAAGTTTCCTAGCATTTCAAAAAAAGTACAATGTCTTGAGGTAATCCCAACATTGTCAATATCTCCTGTTCGGACACATTTTTGACAAGTGACCATCCTGGTAGCCGGTGGGGTATCTGCTCCTGTAAAATAGCGCTTTAAAGGTGCCATGCCTGCATTGATGAGTAATAGGGTATTGTCATTTTGTGGAATGAGGGGAAAACTATGGGCTGCTAAGTGAGACTTAGACTTAAAAAATTCTAAATAACTTTTTCGTATTGCATCCGTACTGTATTGTGTCATATAGGCCTCCTATGTTAACTGATGATGCCGCCACCAATAAGCTGATCCCCAATATAAAAGACCAGCGACTGCCCTGGTGTGAGTGCACGGGCTTCTTCTTGGAAGACGACTTTCAGTTGATTGTTTTCTTGTTGAATACTTGCTTTTAATTCTTTACTTGAATATCTAATTTTACAAGAAAATTCCCAATCACTCAAGGGGAAATTATCGTAAATGACATGATAGTCATTTAAATAGCATGTTTTTTTGTATAAGTTTTCTTGGAGTCCTAAAACCACTTCTTTTGTTTGGGGACGAATATCAATGACATAACGAGGGCTACCTAAAGCGATGCCTAGACCTTTTCTTTGTCCTACTGTATAACGGTGATAACCTTGATGGGTCCCTAAAGGAGTACCATGAATATCCACAAATTCACCAATGGTGTCTTTGGGATTAAAGTACTGCT
>SKID01000114.1 GCA_007116605.1 Tissierellia bacterium | reverse complement strand
TGTTTTTTGAGGAAAAAACCGTGTCTCCTTGCTTAGTATAAAGGATTAAATAGTGTCCTCTCTGCTTAGTGTTGGATCCTTTTCTTTATTTTATCTCAGCGGTATAAGGATAAAATCCGCACCTGAGTCGCGCATTATGTGGTTATTTGCTTCATTTAAACAATAAAAAAGCAAATGACCTAAATACTAAGCAGTGAAGATGCGCTTTTATCCTTGATAAGAAGCAACGAGAACCTGTTTTATCTTTTTATTAACAACTTAGGCAAACAGAAATCAATAAGCTAAGCTTTTAATAAAGCAATCGCCAATACATGAGTTGAAACAGCACTTAAAATATGGTATATTTTTAGAGTACGAAAATTAAGACAATTGTCTATTAATCATATACAAATTGGAGGATCTATGAAACACATGAATATCGGCATATTGGGTATGGGAACGGTAGCTACTGGGTTAATGACTTTGTTATCAGATAACAAAGAAATTATCGAAAGAAAATCAGAGACAGAGTTTCAAGTGACTAAAGTACTAGTCAAAGATATGAATAAAAAAAGAGAAGTGCCATTACAACAAGAAGTGTTCACGTCCAAAATCGAGGATATTATAGATAACGAAGAGATTCATTTAGTCGTGGAGTTAATAGGCGGTATTCATCCAGCTTATGAATTTGTCAAAAAGGCTTTAAAGAATGGAAAACATGTGGTGACAGCAAATAAAGCCCTGATTGCAACTTATGGCGAAGAACTAGAAGGGATTGCTGATGAAAATGGCGTCTATTTACGCTATGAAGCTAGTGTGGCAGGGGGCATTCCCATCATCAATACATTAAAAAACAGTGTAGAATCTAATGAAATTAAAGAAATTATGGGGATTGTTAATGGAACAACCAATTATATTCTCACTCAGATGTCAGAAAGAGGATTAGAATTTGAAGAAGCACTAAAAGAAGCTCAAGATTTAGGCTTTGCTGAAGCAGATCCTTCTTCAGATATTGATGGAGATGATGCTATGTACAAAATTGCCATTTTATCTTATGTTGCTTTTGGTCAACCCATGCATGTGGATAAGATTTGCAAAGAAGGCATCACCCGAATTTCAAAAGAAGATATTCAGTATGCTAAGGAATTAGGCTATACTATAAAGCTAGTCGCTACAGCTAGAAAAGAAGATCATCATTTGGAGATGATGGTTTATCCCGCCTTACTTCCCATGAAGCATCCCATTGCTTTAGCGCAAAATGAGTATAATGCAGTCGTCATTAAAGGCAATGGTCTGGATGATATTATGCTATATGGAAAAGGTGCCGGCGCCCTACCTACAGGGAGCTCAGTTCTTAATGATATGATAGAGATAGCAAAAAATTTAAGAGATCAAAAGAAAGTCTATAATCGAGTCAAAACACAAGATCCTTTATTGGTAGACAATAAAGGGCATCGACAATATTACATACGATTAGATGTCATCGATAAACCGGGTGTAATGGGTCAGCTCACTAAAATATTTGGAGAGCATGGGATTGGTCTAGTATCCGTTTCACAACTAAAAAGAAGTGAAATGGTGGCGCCATTAGTATTTATTACGTATGAAACAGATCAAAAAATGATGAAAGAAGTCCTTTGTGACATTAAAAAATATAGTGAAGTTCTTAAGATTGCGTCTATTTTAGCCGTGGAAAGTTAATCAATGCAGGTCATGAATCATCGAGCCACTCTAACATAACCATAAAGGTCATGGAGAGTGGTTTTTGTTTTATCCGATGACTAGCAAGGCCAAGACTCCCCTTGATATGATTTAAGAAAAGAAATAAAGCCAATCTCATACAGTTTAAAGAAAACTTAAATACTAAAAAAGATTTATTTAATAAATTGATTTTAGGTATGCTCATGTGATAATATGATAGTAATGAACAATAACTTAACTATTAGAGGTGAAAAATGATTAGTAAAAGAATACAAAACATGACACCGTCTGCAACCATGGTTCAATCTGCAAAAATTGCAGAATTAAAACAGCAAGGCATTGAAATTATTGGCTTCAATGTGGGAGAACCCGATTACAACACGCCTATGAACATCATTAAAAAAGGAGAAGAAGCTTACCACTTAGGTCTGACAAGATATACACCTAGTGCAGGAATGATTGAGTTGAGACAAGCGATTTGTGAAAAATTTGAAAAAGAATATCAACTTAAATACTCCCCAAAAGAAGTGGTGGTTTCTTCAGGGGCAAAGCAATCTCTGACCAATGCTTTAATGGCCATCATTGATCCAGGGGATGAAGTGATTATTCCCACACCTTGTTGGGTGAGTTATGTAGAGATGGTTAAGTTAGCAGATGGCGTACCCGTTCTAGTGGCATTAGATGAAGAAGCGGGATTTGATATGGATGTGGAAAAAGTGAGGGAAGCAGTCACATCGAAAACAAAAGCCATGATTATTAATTCTCCAAATAATCCCACAGGAGCGGTTTATTCCGAAGAGCAGTTGCGAAAGTTAGGGGAACTTGCCGTTGAGAAAGATTTTATCGTGATTTCTGATGAAATGTACGAGAAACTAGTTTATGATGGCAAGAAAAATGTTTGTTTTGCAGCCTTGTCTCCAGAAATTAAAGAAAAAACCATTACCGTCAATGGTGTGTCAAAAGCTTATGCCATGACAGGATGGCGTATTGGTTATGCCCTAGGACCGATTGAGATTATTAAAGCCATGTCCGATTACCAAGGCAATACGACTAGCAATGCCAATACACCGGCTCAGTATGCTTCAATTGAAGCCATCAGTAATTCTGAAGATTCTGTAGAAGCCATGCGTTTAGAGTTTGACAAAAGAAGACAATTTATGTTTGATCGACTCAATCAAATGGAAGGAATCACTTGTAGTCGCCCTACAGGCGCCTTCTATATGATGCCCAATGTGAAGTCTTTTTACGGAAAGTCTTATAATGGGTTTCAAGTGAATAATTCCTTAGACATGGCCAATTATTTAGTCGAAGAAGCTAAAATTGCAGTTGTTACAGGGGCTGCCTTTGAAGCACCAGACAATATTCGTATTTCTTACTCTAATTCCATGGAAAATATCCAAGAAGGCCTCAATCGAATGGAAGAAGCTTTGAAAAAACTACAATAATTGATTCGATGAAAAGTGCATAAGATGACTAAGAATCCTTTAATCTAGAGGAGATCCCATCAAAAAAAGGTAAGCCGCCTCCAATGACGAGAGGCGGTTTTTCATCATTTATTATGCTATAGTTTTTCTTCTTTGGAAAATATAAGCCACTGCAAATAGTAAAGCTAAGCTACCATATAACCAGTGCATAGGTCTTACCCCTGCAGGTGGAATAGGTACGACGGGACTTCTAGGAACTAAATCCTCTGTGATATCAATTGTAATCTCTTCGATTGTACCATCTTTTTTCTTAACTCTAATGACCACTTTATCATCTCCGTCATAGGATTCATCTGGAATATACTTGACTATCCCATCTTCAATGATGATTTGACCATTTTTGGGTGGTTCAACAATTTCAATCTCAATGACTTCGTCATCCTGGAAAATGGGGAAGCCATCATCAGAAGAACCATCCCCTGGTGGAGTAGGATCTTCTCCATCATCAGAATCATCACCTGCTTGTGGATCGTCAGAATCATCACTTGGATCATCAGAATCGTCTGGATCATCACTTGGATCGTCCTCATCTATTGGTGGATCTTCAGATGATTTTTCATTCCCAATAGTCAGTGTATGATTAATGGTATAGCCAATAAACACAGTGTAAATCGTATTGTTTATTTCATAGCCCTCAGGTGCCACCACTTCTTCAACAGTATAAGTTCCAAGAGGCAAATCTTCGATAAAACCACGACCCTGACTGTCTGTTATGATAATTCCTTGAAGTTCACCTGCTGAATTTTTAACTGTAAACTCCGCTCCAGAAAGCTTAATGGAAGCATCATCTTGGTCTACCTTAAGGATGGTGATACTGCCTGTGGAAGCGGGCACGTCTACAGGGATTCTTTCATTGATGAAGAGCACTTCCCATAAGTCATTAACTACAATGGTCTCAGAATCATTTCCTTCAATTTCAGTAACATACCGATCAGGTCGATAATCTTTTTCAGAAACAGTATAAGTTAAATCTTTGGGTAGATGGACGGTAAATTGTTCATCATGTGTCAATGTAAACTCTGCAACCTCGTTGACAAAGGATAAATTGACTACACGTGATATACCAGTGTCATTATTAATAACAGATGCAGGATACAAACCATCTGGAAGGTTTTCAACTTGTAAGAAGAATAAAAATTCTTT
>SKID01000149.1 GCA_007116605.1 Tissierellia bacterium | reverse complement strand
CTTGCCCATTTTTAAGTTCTTCTTGTTTAGCTGTCATATATTCCTCCTCTATGATTTTAATTAATTTGAAATTTGAATAAAAAACGGGAGAATATCTCCCAGTTTTTATTCCTCGATGTAATCTGCTTCGTCAAAATCGTCGTCTAACTCTTCGATATCAAAATCTCCAAACAACTCTTCTTCTACATTAGATAAATCTTCATCCATTAGTTCAACATACTCTTCCATGTCTGCTTGATCTTCTTCAATTTCTTCTAACACAGCAACCATGTCTTCTAAAATTTCAGCTATCACGATCAATGCTTTTCCTTCTTTAGTGCTTTCATCTAACTCCATCCCATCGATTAAACCGTTAAGATAAGCTACTTTTTCATATAAAAAATCCATTGTGTCCTCCTTAGACTCTTGATAAATATTCACCGCTTCGGGTGTCAATCTTTATTTTATCGCCAATTTCGACGAATAAAGGTACTTGTACCACTGCACCCGTTTCTACCGTTGCAGGTTTGTAAACGCCTTGAGCTGTATCCCCTTTGAAACCTGGTTCAGTTTCCGTCACTTCTAGCTCAACAAAGTTTGGCGCTTGCACTTCAAAAGGTTTCCCTTCGAAAAACCGCATGACAGCCACATCATTTTCCTTTAAAAATTTGATGGCTTCTTCAACTTGGGAATAATCTAGTGGAATTTGCTCATAACTTTCCACATCCATGAAATGATAAAGTTCACCATCATTATACAAGTATTGCATTTCTTTTGTTTCAATATGCGCTTTTGGAAACTTTTCTGAAGGGTTAAAGGTCTCCTCTCTAATCGCTCCAGTCATGACGTTTTTAACTTTTGTTCTTACAAAAGCAGCGCCTTTACCTGGTTTAACATGCTGGAAGTCCAATACAACCCAAACACTATTATTCCATTGTATAGTCAATCCTTTTTTAACATCTCCTGCTGAAACCATGAAATCCTCCTACTGAATATAAAAATATAATTTACTGCCATTAATCATAAAGTAGAATACGTCCTGTATTCACATTGATTGTAATTTTTCGATGCTTAGATGTGTGTACATTATGAATGTTGATGGTTTGCGCCCTTATGGGAGACCCATTGGCATTAAATTGGACATGATGGTCATAATAATAAAGACAATAACCGGGTTTAGTCTCCAGTCGCTTGTAAACTTTAGGCATGGGATCTGCGTATTTTATCATGTAACCATCTTCACGCAACAAAATACTATAAGACTTCGTTGGTTCAGTCATGTTCATCACCTTAACAAACCGAATATCATATAACAACTCTTTTGCTAAAGCATCTAAGTAATAATCATGGGCTGTGTGTAGTTTGGGTACGACCATGGCTAGTAAAAGACTAAGTAACATCATCACAAGCACTAGCTCTATTAAAGTATACCCTTTTTTTGCGTTTTTGTCACCCTGTATTCGTGTATTGAAATGCATTACAATTATATACCATTGAATCAAGTAAATCAATCCATTAATTTTGCAAATTGCGCATTTTTATTGAATTACTCAAGATATATGTCTCTCCCCCCTTTTCAAAAATAATTTCATAATAAAGACAATCACTATCTGGTAACTGTAAAAAAATCATATTCTTCACAAAATTAGCCAGTTCATTATAGTTTTCGATTAAATCTCCTGTAGAAGATTTGTGTTTTATCCGATAAATATCATGTTGGTTGTTTTTGGGATTTAATTGATATGTGGATAATTGTTTGCTATTTTCATCAAAATCCCAATGGTCGCACTGAGACAACCTTAAGTATAAATGATGGTTCACAACCTGTGCTTGATAATGTAATTCATTTAAACAACCTATTTTTTTATATATATAAAGGACTCTAATAAAAATAGTTGCTACAATACCTAACAAAACGCATAGGATAGCCAAACAAATAATTAATTCGATTAATGTATATCCCTTGCGCGATAGATTAGTACCCATAAAGTATTCTCCAATGGCATATTTCAAAATTAATTTTACTACAAGATATAAAAGTATCACTTAACTCAGGTGGAGCAATTTTAATAGTGATTTGATGCTTTCTCGGAACATTTTTTAGATTGTATGAAGACTGTAAATAATATTGTGAGCGCCCTTCATTAAATTGAAATTGCTCCTTTATAATACTTAATCTGATATAAGAGTCGATAACAGACTGATAATTTTTTATGATTTTATTAAACTCATCATCAAAAGTTTTAATAAAAAAATCTTCAAAGTCTTTCCTAATTGCCTGTTCAGATAAGATATAACAATCTAATCCATTTTGTATAATATATTTGGACAGAGGTGTTTCTGATAAATGATAATGCCCTTTGTTTAAGTCAATAACTGTTAATAATGTGGAATGATATAGATTACTATATATCTCTATACATTCGTCTAACACATTATTGTATAAAATGAATGCTAAAGCAACTCCTTCGTCTAAACCTGATTCACTCATATATCCATTATATGTATAAGTGTGTTGACTACTTTTTAATTTGTAACAAATAATTGTTGTATTAATCAAAGCACCTAATAAAAAAATCAAAAAAGTCATTAAAATGACTGACATTAAAAGGATGGAACCTTTATGATTAGTAATTTTAGTATTGTTCATTTACCACTCCAAATTTAGTAGCGTACCCTTTATTTCATAAGACTTATATAAGCCTTCTTTTTTAAGTGTTATTTTATAGATTAAACATTCATCGTCAAAGGCATAAAAAGAGACCGGCTCAATGATAACTACGATATCATCGGGTCCCGTCCAAAAATGTTTGGTATCTACCAGTAAATCATTATAATATTGTGAGGATCCTTTTAATTCTTCCATATAACCTTGCATGGTCATAGTTGCCTTTTGCTGTTCTTGCATCATTTTGTAGGTATCTATAGAAAAAAATAAGAATCTAAACAGTGGAATCATGACAATATTCAAAACTGCCAATGTGAGTACTAATTCTATTAATGTAAATCCCTGTTTGTTTTTCATGATGGGATTATAACATATACCGATTTCAAAATCAACAGGTTTTTGCATGAGAAAACTTATGGAAAAGTGGGAGCCTTAATACTATTAGGCATCACAATAAAAAAGATTTCTCTATCTAGAAAAATCTTTAATCTTAATCCTTATGCTAACTGCTCTGCACACATGAATGAAACTGCTACCTTAGACTAGACTTTATGTCCATTTTGATTTTAAACAATCAAATTAACAAGTTTTTTGGGTTTTAGATTTAATTACGATTGATAACGACACGATCTTTTTCCATTAAGTTAAGTCTTGGGAAAAGTGAATCTTCATCAAATAAATCAATATAAAATATTAAATCAGTTTCATTAATTACGGTTAAATTAACACCACCTTCATCGTCAACAGACAATCTAGGATGAGATTGCACTCTAATGCTTAAGAAATCATTCACAGGTACAAATTCTAACCAACTAGAGTCTTTAGGGTAAACTCCTAATGGTGTTCTATATTGCATAAAATACAAACCTTCTTCTTCTTTAAAGCGAATTTCTACATCAACAAAAGTATTACTATCAGCATACACAAAACTTAAGTATGTATTGTCATTATATCTTCCTAAATTTACTGTAGGAATATCCCGTGCCATAGGACTTAAAACCATCATCATGTCATAAGATAGCTGGCGTATAATTTCAAAGCTTTCTTCATCAATAACAAAAGGATTACTGCTTCCAAAAGGAATTAGATCTTCCCAAGCCCAATCAGGATATAGATGGTTGTGAATTTTAGGAACAGTATAAAAGGCAATTGACAAATTACCCGAAACCAACTCTCCATCTTGAACCGAAGATAATGAAATTCCCGGTATGATAAAATTAATTTCATTTTGTTGTATAAAGTCTAAGAAATCCAACAAATCATAATATTCTGCAATGAATCCAAAACTAACTCTCATACCCTCAAGCTGTACTGGATTTGCAACCCTTAAGGAATCCGATGATTCATGATGCAACTCATCAATATAAATATTGCGAAGTTCTTTTAAAGGCATTGTAGTTATACTTTGTTGACGAGGAGTAAATGAAATAGTCTCTAAAGACACTTCCGAAAAACTAACGCTTTGCACCTCAAGGTTAAACTTATCGAGATAATGACTAAAAAAAACGATAACACTCTCTTGGTTAATTTCAGATAAAAAAGGTTTAGTCATGTTAGATACTTCAAAAATAAGGGCTTGTAGCTTTAACTCAAAATCTTCTTGACTATTAACAGTATCGATTATAGAAGTGGCTTGTCTACGTTTCATTTCTAGTTCTACATTTTTATTATT
>SKID01000061.1 GCA_007116605.1 Tissierellia bacterium | reverse complement strand
TATGGATTTATTTGACAAAGATCCAGAAGCTATGAGAGCAAAAGCTTATGACTTAGTTATTAATGGAGATGAAATTGGTGGGGGAAGCATTCGTATAACCAACAAAGAAACCCAGCACAAAATGTTTAAAGCCCTAGGCTTAAGTGAAGAAGAAGCAGAAAACAAATTTGGATTTTTAATCAATGCTTTTAGATATGGGGTCCCTCCCCATGGTGGCATTGCCTTTGGTATGGATCGACTGATTATGACCTTGACTCAAACAGACAACATTAGAGATGTCATCGCTTTTCCAAAGACTCAAAGCGCCACTTGTTTATTATCCGGTGCTCCTACCCAGGTGGATGATCAACAATTAGAGGAGCTTCATATTTTACTAAAACAACCTGAAAAGCAGGAAAAATAATGAAACCTTGGCAACGATTAGAGTTATTATATGGAGCCCAAGTGGTTCAAAAAATTAAAGAACAGCATGTGTTGATTGCTGGACTAGGGGGGGTTGGTAGTTATAGTGCTGAAGCATTAGCCCGAGCTTTTGTGGGAAAGCTCACCTTAATAGACTTTGACCGATATGATATCACCAACTTAAACAGGCAACTTTATGCCACTCATCATACGGTGGGGCAGTTAAAAGTGGATGTGGTCAAAGAAGGCTTGTTAGCCATTAATCCAGATTTACACATCAGTACTTTTTCTGACAAAGTTTCAACAGAGACCTTGCCTTTGTTTTTTAAAAACCCAATCAACTATGTGGTGGATGCCATTGACGACATTGAAGGAAAAGTAGCCCTCATTGCTTATTGCCATCAACATCATATTCCCATCATCAGTGCCATGGGGACAGGCTTTAGAAAAAACCCACAAGGGTTTAGGATTATAGACATTTATGAGACCAGTTATTGTCCTTTAGCTAAAAAGCTAAGAAAAGCCCTAAAAGACAAAGGGATCTCTTATCATCCAGTGGTGTTTTCAACAGAAACACCCAGTAAAAGAATACCCGGTGAAAGCATTGGAAGCAATAGTTTTGTTCCTGCATCAGCAGGCTTATTATTAGCCTCCTATGTGATTGATCATATTGAGAAAGGAAAGTAACATGCAAAAAATAGCCCAAGTAGTAGAAATAGAAGATAAGGTTGCTAAAATTAAAATTGCAAGAGCGTCTGCTTGTGGTGAAAATTGCAGTTCTTGTGGTAGTCATTGCACGACAAAAGGTCATGTCATTGAAGTAGAAAACAAGGACTATACAATAGGACAATTATTAGACGTAGAAACATATGACAAAAACTTGCTATTATACTCAGGCATTGCCTATGGTGTGCCCTTAGTCGTGATGATTTTAGTCATCTTTATCTTACATCAGCAATTAGAAACCAACCACGGGGATCTTATTGCTGCATTAGCAGGTATTTTGTCACTAGGAATATCCTTTTATATTTTAAAACTCATTGATTCAAAGTGGCTAAAAACAAAAGCGTTAATCAAAGAAATAAAACCATATAAAGGGGAATAGAATGGATACGAAAAAAAGCCTTCTTAACCGCATGAAACGCATTGAAGGTCAAGTAAAAGGCATAGAACGCATGATAGAAAATGAACAGTATTGCAGCGATATTCTCATGCAAATATCTGCAGTACGGGCTGCTCTTAATAAAGTCAGTGGCATTATTTTAGAAAATCATGCCAAAAATTGTATCAAGCAACGGCTGAGTGAAGTAGATTCAGACGATGCTTTAGAAGAACTTTTAGATATTATCATCAAATACAATAAATAATAAAGGAGTCTACCATGTTTGAAAATGTAAGAAAGTCAGATCCAGAAATTTTTGAGGCGATTCAACTTGAAATAGGAAGACAAAAAAGAAACTTGGAGCTTATCGCTTCAGAAAACATTGTATCCATATCTGTCTTAGAAGCCATGGGAAGTCACTTAACCAATAAATACGCTGAAGGTTATCCAGCCAAGCGTTACTATGGTGGATGTCAATATGTAGACATTGCAGAAGATTTAGCCATCAATAGATTAAAAGAACTTTTCGGTGCAGAGCATGCCAATGTGCAACCTCACTCTGGAGCCAATGCCAATCTAGGTGTATATTTTGCAGTTTTAAACCCTGGGGATAAGATTATGGGAATGAAGCTGACAGAAGGGGGGCATTTAACCCATGGTAGCCCAGTCAATATTTCAGGTAAATATTTTGAGATTGTGCCTTATGGGGTTGATCCAGAAACAGAAATGATCGACTATGAGGTTGCAAGAGAAATTGCCATTAGAGAAAAGCCTAAAATGATTGTAGCAGGAGCCAGTGCTTACGCTCGAACCATTGATTTTGCTAAATTCAGAGAAATTGCTGACGAAGTAGGCGCTTACTTAATGGTAGATATGGCTCATATTGCAGGTTTAATCGCGGCAGGATTACATCCTAGTCCTGTCCCTTATGCGGATTTTGTTACAACCACAACCCATAAAACCTTGAGAGGCCCTCGAGGGGGAGCCATCTTGTGCAAAGAAAAATATGCCAAATTAATTGATAAAGCCATTTTTCCGGGCATTCAAGGGGGACCTTTAATGCATGTGATTGCTGCAAAAGCGGTTTGTTTTAAAGAAGCTTTAGAAGATGATTTTAAAGCCTACCAACAACAAGTGGTCAATAATGCAGCTGCCTTAGCCACAGCCTTAAAAGCAAAAGGCTTTCGATTAGTATCAGACGGGACAGATAATCATCTGATATTATTAGACTTACGCAATAAAAATATTACAGGAAAAGATGCTGAAAAGCGTTTAGATGAAATTCATATTACAGTCAATAAAAACACCATTCCCAATGATCCAGCCAGTCCTTTTGTGACTAGTGGCATTCGTATAGGTACACCAGCAGTTACAACTATGGGATTTGTTGAAAAAGACATGGAAGAAATTGCTGATATTATGAATGATGCATTAACAGGAACGAGCACAACAGAAGCTTTAAAAGAAAGAGTGGCACAATTAATGGCCATCTATGAAAACAATCATTAAGTAACATTAAGATTATAATAAATTAGAGTGAATTATGAAATTTAAAAGTGATCTTGAAATAGCACAAGAAGGAGTACTTCAAGACATAAGAGAAATTGGATGTAAAAAGACAATTGTTGCATTAAGAGAACCTGCTTTAGGACCGGTATTTGGTGTAAAAGGTGGTGGCAAATAATGTTGCCATGTGCGAGAAACAGTCTAAATTCTTCGTGAAAAAGTGTTCTTAAAATGCACGTGGAATTTAGGAAATATCCCAAAAGGAGACCACTATGGAAAAACAATCACGAAATGAACAATTCCGCTTTCTTTCATGTATGATTGGCGGAACCCCTTTACTAGAAATACAATTCACCTATCGAGGTAAACCTCGAACTCTTTTTGTCAAAGCAGAGCACTATAATCTAACAGGTAGTATTAAAGACCGGATGGCATTGCATATTTTAAAACGGGCCTATGATGAGAATCGAATCCATCCCAATGCCACCATTGTAGAAGCAACCAGTGGCAATACTGGCATTGCTTTTTCAGCCATTGGTAAAGCCCTGGGTCATCAAGTCACCATCTTTATGCCCGATTGGATGAGTTTAGAGAGAATCAATCTGATTAAAAGTTTTGGTGCTCAGATTGTTCTTGTGAGTAAGGATGATGGGGGATTTTTAGGAAGTATTGAACAAGCCAATCAACTTGCTCATTCACTAGAACATGGATTTTTGCCTAGTCAATTTTCTAATATTGACAATCCAGATGCCCATTATACTAGCACAGGTCCTGAGATATGGCACCAATTAGCTTATCAGAACCTTGTCCCCGACGCTTTTATCGCCGGCGTTGGTACGGGAGGTACCATTATGGGAATCGGTAAATACTTAAAGGAAAAAAATCCAGCCATTAAAATTCATCCCATGGAACCTTCCAGTTCACCTACCATGTCAACTGGCTATAAAGTAGGACACCATCGTATCCAAGGAATCTCTGATGAGTTTATCCCTGAAATTGTTAAACTCAATGAATTAGACAGCATCATCGATGTGGATGATGGAGATGCCATTGTGATGGCACAAAAATTGGCCAGTCAATTGGGGCTAGGAGTAGGGATTTCATCCGGGGCTAATTTTATAGCGGCTTTAAAAGTATTAGAATCCTCTGATGCCCATCAAGTGGTGGTCACTGTATTTTCAGACGACAACAAAAAATACCTCAGCACGGACTTAATGAATACTGAGCCTATTAAAGAGCATTTCTTGTCTAAAGATGTAGAACTCATTCAATTTAAGTCAAGACGCTGTATCCGATGTTTTTCAGATGATCATGGATCTATTGATGG
>SKID01000307.1 GCA_007116605.1 Tissierellia bacterium | reverse complement strand
CTCTACCAACAGGTACACCTATAAAAAAAGTTGCAATACAAGAAGATACAATAGCTAAGGTCAGTAACCAACCTATTTCCTGGAATACAGATAAAAAAGTGTATGATGTGTTGTCATCAAACAACAAAAGACTGAGAACAATAATTCCCAGTATCATCACTAGTCCTGATAATAGAGAAGCTAGTGCAAATTTTTTAATGATACCAAACTGTAGACTTCCCCCAGACTCAGGCTGGGCGATAAATTTTTTTAACCACTCCAAGAAGCGTCACGTCCTTAATAAGAAGAATTGATAGATATTTCTCCAATGTTTACACTTGCATTAATATGTACTTTCTTTGTAGCTTGATCATATTCATCACTTTTGTAGTAAATTGTGTTTTTGCTGCCCATTCTTGAACTGCGGTACTTTGTGTGTCGAGAAAACTCTTTTTCTTCACCAAATAAATCCACATTGCCCACTCGAACAGAGGCATTCACTTCAATGTCTAAATCTTCAGGTACGATAATAGCAATTTCACCAATCCAACCAGATAAATCAAGATAAGTCGTTCCATCAGGAATGAGTGCTTTAGATAAATCCACGTATAGTTCACCAATACCAAGGCTATATTGACTGTCTTCTAATGCCCAAGGGGTATCTCCTAATCGGATTTCTCCTAAAAAACTGAAGCCATCTCGCTGTATGCCTTTAGCGCGAGCACCTTTTTCATTGGTTGAAAATTTAGAGGAACCATTATCAATAATAAATTCGATATTTGTCGTTTTGAAAAACACCATCATAATACCAATATATAAAATAAGCAAAGCAAACCCTAAGCTTAAAATGCCTATACTTTGATCTAAAAACAAGTTTAATCTATTTTCTAATAAGGCACTTCCTATAATGATTAAAGAAACAGCAAAATAAATACGACTAAATTTTCTTTTAATATGTAATTTTTGAAACAAAGCAATCAATAATTTGTATAGACCAACGACTACAATGATTATTGGCCAATACGTAGAAATCATTTGTCCAATTTTTAGGGTCATTAACCCAAGGGCGGACATTAAATAGACTAATCCAATGATTAAGATACTAAACCCGATAAAATTTCTTCCAACATTTGTGGTCATAGTGACCCTCTCCTTAATGTTCTATTTGTAGCTCCATTTTACGTTATTTAAGGATAGAAACCAATAACCCTCAGTCGGTATTGTTCTCCGCCTCTAGACGGATATCCTCGGAGTCAATTCTTATTATACATGATTTTCACTAAATGTTAAGCCTTATTTAGAATAATTTTCAACTTTTAAAAATCATTAGATAGAAAAGGAAGTCAACTCATGATAAAATGGAAACTGGCACTTGAGTGATATGCTATAGATTTGAAAAGGAGATTAACATGGATAATCGATTGTTAAAAGAAATTCCATTAAAAATGTCAGAAATTCAAAAAAATGTAGGACAAGTGATAGTAGGTAAAGATAAAATCGTGCGACTACTTACGATTGCATTTATATGTGAAGGCCATGTCTTATTAGAAGATGTCCCCGGCTTAGGGAAGACGCGAATAGTCAAAACCTTTGCTAAAACAGTGGGTGAATCATATCAGCGAATTCAATTCACCCCAGACTTGCTACCTTCTGACTTAACAGGCATTCAGTTTTATAATCAAAAAACCCAAGACTTTCAATTTAGAAAAGGACCATTATTTGGGAATATCATTTTAGCCGATGAAATCAATCGAGCAACACCAAGAACCCAATCTAGTTTATTAGAAGCCATGGATGAAAAGCAGATCACCATCGATGGAGAAACTTTTAAATTAGAAAAACCTTACATGGTCATGGCAACGCAAAACCCAATTGAAACCCAGGGCACGTTTCCATTGCCAGAGGCACAGTTAGATCGTTTTTTTATGAGACTATCTATCGGCTATCCTTCTAGAGATGAAGAAATTAGCATTATCGAGAAAAATTTAGGAAAGGATCCCCTTGAGACGGTAACTCAAGTCATGACTTATGAAGAAAGTCAACAAATAGCCATAGAAAGTGAAAAAGTCAAGGTGTCAAAAGAAGTACAAGATTATTTGCTTAATATTATTCAAGAAACTAGAAATAGCAGTTACTTATCCTACGGTGCTAGCCCCAGAGGTACCATCTCCCTATATAAAGCAAGTCAAGTCAATGCTTTACTAGAAGGAAGATCCTTCGTGATCCCTGAAGATGTTAAAGAAATGGCACGTTATGTATTAAACCATAGAATTGCTTTGAAAAATGCCATAAAAAGAATGAGCTTATTCGATGGGATAGACCGGATTCTGTCAGAAATAGAAACACCTGTTGAATTAGCGCAAGGAGAATGACATGACCCAATATCTTTTGGTGCTGATCATCATCATTTTTGTTGTGAACCAATATACAAAAGAATATAGCTTAGACAAAATTAAATACACAAGACAAGTCCAACCATCAATTGTAGAAGTTGACGAGGTATTTAATATTAAACATATTGTTGAAAATCATAAGTGGTTACCTGTGTCTTTTTTTCAAGTCAAAGATGCGTATCCATTACATTTAAAATTTCAAAACAAAACGAATGTTCAAGAAGCCCTATTTAATCAGACACATACCATGACCATGATGCTGATGCCGTTTCAAAGAGTAGCTAGAACATACACAGTTTCAGCCCAACAAAGAGGTAGAATTGTTTTAAGAGATGCGGCCTTCGTTGCTGGTGATTTTATAGGACTAGATACCGTAACAGAAACTTATCGCCATGAGTACCAAGAGATTGTAGTGTTGCCAAAGTCTATTGATTTAAATGAAGCATTACAACCTTATGGCGATTATTATGGAGAAATTTCGGTTAAAAGATGGATTATTGAAGACCCACTATTGAATATTGGGCTGAGAGAATACTCTGGTAATGAACCATTAAAAAAAATACATTGGCCTTCTAGTCTTAAATCTAATCAACTGATGGTCAAAAATGATGATTATACGGTCAATCAATCAGCTCTTGTGGTATTAAATACAGAGGTTAATCAACATCCTTGGCAAAAAAAAGATTATGGAAAAATAGAATTGTGTTTTTCTCTTGCTCGAGTGGTGTTAGAACAATTAGAGGGTATTGGTGTGCCTTACGGCATGGCATCCAATGTCACGGCGATTCATCAGTTTCTAGGTAAAAATACTTCCTCATTAAGCAGTGGTAGAGCACACTTAAGTCATTTATTGGAGGCATTAGGCAGGGGAGATTATTTTACTAGGAAGCCATTTTTTGAAATGATTAATACATTGACGGAAACAGCTTCGAAAACACAAACCTTTGTTTTAATAACACCTTATTTAGTAGATCAAGATTTAAATGCTATTGAAAGATTAGCTAATAAAGCAGGAAAACTAATCATCTTGAGTTTATGGAATCAGTTATTTCATGAACTTGATAGTTCTATCGAACGATTTGCGATGGATATTGAGAAAGATAGGTGAACTTATGGATCCAATGATAAGTTTAGTATGGATTAAACTCATAAACGCAGTAACCATTTTAATGATGCTCGGAAATGTAGCCGTATTATTGTTTATTGAAGGCAATTCCCATGGACACTTATTTTTGCTTTCCATTGTATTAGCGTGGATTGCAGTTAACCTTAGCAAAAGACAAAAAAACCAGTGGTTTTTACTGCTAATCTGGGTTATAGTTCCAGCGATACTTAGATACCCTATCTATCAAATGATTTACTCAGGTATTATAGGCGTATTTGTGTTAGGTTTGCTTTTTTTTCATGTAAGCATTGAACAATACAGCCATAAAGAGTTTCAGTTTTATCCAGGTTTATTGGTAGCTGGACTATTTATTGTGTTTTCTTTTCTAATACAAAACATGAATCTCTTTAGTCAGTTTGGTGCGCCTTATTTTTTAATTTATTTAATTTCAGGAATTATTATATTAAGAAGCATGCGTTATATTGAACAGACTCAAGATATGCAAGCAATTGGTAAAATAAATCGTAGATCTATGATTGTATTACTGCTTAGTGCATTTATTTTAAGCACACCACAAGCAACAGAATTCATCCGAAATGTATTTCTGAGTTTAATAAGATTATATGAATTATTAATGCAAGGCTTATTAAACTTACTCATGAGACCCATTTTATTTATAGGTGAAATCATTTATCGCATTCTTTTTTGGTTTTTTAATCGTTTCCGAATGAACGAGTTTTCCCCCGAAGAACTGGGGACAGATGTAGAAGGAGACATAGAAAGACTCTTTAGTCATGTAGAGCCTTATATCATTCAAGAGAGACCATGGTTAGCATGGTTACTCAATATTGTTGTGATTTTGGTGGTTATATATATTGCTT
>SKID01000193.1 GCA_007116605.1 Tissierellia bacterium | reverse complement strand
TATTTAGATCCTTTTCTTTTTTAAGATTTAAATGAAGAAAAGGATCACATAATGCGCGAATCGGACACATATTTAATCCTTTGTTTCTTATTGATGTAACAGTATCTTCGTTGCTTAGTATTGAATCCTTTGTAGAGGATAAAACCGTATCCTCGCTGCTTAGTATTTAGACCCTTTGTGGAGGATAAAACCGTATCCTCGCTGCTTAGTATTTAGGTCATTTGCTTTTTTATTATTTAAATGAAGCAAATAACCACATAATGCGCGACTCGGATACGTGCTTTATCCTTTTTTAACTAAAGTGAGAGGAAGCAAATAACCACATAATGCGCGACTCAGGTGCGGATTTTATCCTTTTACTCACTGAGATAAAATAAAACGAGGGCATACTTAAACTATATTTTAAGTATACAAAGATACTGCGGTAGACTCTATTATACCACATGGTGCAAGTTTGAATTAGTCGATTTATTTCTTATTTGTTTTTTTGTCTTTATATCCTAAACAAATTGTTAAAATATTTTAATATTAGGAACAAATTCTTTTCCATGCCGTCTTAGTATGAAGGAGTAAGAAAAATCGCTTAATCATTAGCGCCTTCTCACTCAAAAAACGGGAACGAGGTAATCACATGAAAAAGAAAATTGTTTTACTTGTAACACTTGTTTTATTAGTATCATTACTATCTGCCTGCCAGCAACCAAATCAAAACGTCTCTTCAGTTTTTGAAGATACTACGCTTGAATCCATCATCGATAGTATTTATGAAAAACATCCAATTGAGATTATGGTGGGTAATATTTCTATTGATTTAGAGGATAGTGACCAATTGTATCGCTTTACAGGACTCAAAGAACACACTCAGATACAAGAAGTGCTTGTATCTGAATCTATGATGAGTGCTCAAGCCTATTCTATGGTATTGGTACGCGTCAAAGATGCTAGTACAGCACCATCTGTTGCCCAATTGATGATGGAAGGTATCGATCCGGGTAAATGGATTTGTGTATTTGCTGACGATGTGCGTGTCGTAGCTTGCGATGATGTGATTTTATTAGTGATGTTGTCTTCATCATTTTCTGATATGGCCACTACTGATGATTTTGTTGAAGCTTTTAAAGCGATTAGCGGCAAAAATCTTAGTGTAGATCTTATCTAACATGCTTTTTTCTAGCATTACATTTCTTTATTATTTTTTACCAATAGTCATTGTGGTCTATTATCTTTCTCCACAAAAATACCAGAATTTGGTTTTATTAGCCTCAAGTCTTTTGTTTTATTCATGGGGAGAACCTAGGCACGTTTTGCTCATGGTTTTCTCCATCTCTATGGGGTTTTTTATGGGTTTAATTCTTGAAAAAGTATCTCGCTTATTTTTCAAGAAAGTATTGTTTGTTATTTCAATCTTCATGGTTCTATTACCACTAGTCTATTTTAAATATGGTAATTTTATCATTAGTCAAATAAACACGCTACAATCATTCAATTTGTCATTGAAAGCTATCCCACTACCTATTGGTATTAGTTTTTACACTTTTCAAATATTAGGTTATTTAAGTGATATTTACAACAATAAATATATGGCACAAAAAAACATTCTCCACTTTGGTTGCTATGTCTCCTTTTTTCCTCAGTTAGTCGCAGGGCCTATTGTTAGATATAATGACATTCGTCTTGCCCTAAATTCACGTAACCCGAAAATTGATGATTTCTGTGGGGGTCTTAAACTTTTTCTAATCGGTCTTGCCAAAAAAATCCTTCTGGCTAACCAATTGGGAGAGTTTTGTCAAATTTTCAGAGATACATCTCAACCTTCTGTCACTTTTTACTGGTTATACGCGATTGCGTTTACATTGCAAATTTATTTTGATTTTTCTGGATATAGTGATATGGCTATTGGTTTAGGACATTTTTTCGGTTTTTCATTACCTCAAAACTTTAATTATCCTTATATATCAAAAAGTATTTCTGAATTTTGGAGAAGATGGCATATGACACTAGGATCATGGTTTCGAGATTATGTTTATATCCCATTAGGTGGTAGTCATGTCTCTATCTCGAGAAAGATAACCAACTTATTGATTGTCTGGTTTCTTACAGGTCTTTGGCATGGTGCTTCTTGGCTTTTTATTCTTTGGGGTATTCTATACGGTTTGCTTATCGGCATTGAAAAACTAGGACTTAATCAGTTATTAAAAAGATTTCCTGCATGGTTATCCCACTTATATGTCCTTATCTTTGTAATTCTTGGTTTTGTTTTGTTTAATGCCAATGACCTCAACCAAGCTATAAATGACTATCAAAACTTACTTGGTCTGGGCGAGCTCCCTTTACTAACAAATGAAACCCTGTACTATATGCAGACCTATCGATTTACTTTTTTGATTGCTATATTCAGCAGTACGCCGATTGTGTCTAATTTAACTCAATATCTTTCACCTAAAGTGACTAGCTCATTCGCTAGTATAATAGAGTTTTCTACTTTAGTCTTTATTTTGCTACTCTCTACGAGTTATTTAGTAAGTGGTTCTTTTAATCCCTTTTTATACTTTCGTTTTTAGGAGTTTCTATGAATCTTTTTAAAAAAAAATATCAACTTATTTTGATTATCGCACTTTGGTTTTCTCTTTCAGTCATCACTTGGTTTAAACCTACATCACTAGTTTCTTATAGTGAGAGAAGACCTTTACGTCAATTCCCTGTGGTATCAATCCATAATGTGTTGTCAGGGTTTTTTATGCAACACTTCGAAGCTTATGCTTTGGATCAATTTCCCTTTAGAGAATCCTTTCGGACTTTAAAAGCATTTAGTGATCTTTACATCTTTAATCATTCCAATACACATGGTATTCATGTCATTGGAGATCACTTGGTGTCTTTTCAATATCCCATGAATGATAATGCCCTACAACGTGCTATTAATCAATTAAATCAACTCTACAACTTATATTTGTCTGACACACAGGTATCTCTATATTTATCAGTCATTCCAGATAAAGGTTACTTTTTAGGCAAGGAAGATGACTACCTAAATATAGACTACTCAAAATTTATCTATCAAATAACTACCAAAATGCCCTTTGCCACGTATATTGATTTGTTCCCAGTACTGAGTTTAGATGATTACTACACTACGGATACTCACTGGAGACAAGAAAATTTACTTCCCATCGCTGAATTCTTGTTATCATCTATGGGTAACCCTAATGGGCATCTTTGGAATTACCATCTAGTCAATACAGAACTGCCTTTTTACGGTATTTATCATAGCCAGTCCGCATTGCCATCAAAGCCAGATGCCCTTTGCTACTGGACAAATTCTAAACTTGAGTCGCTTGAAGTATATCATATTCACTCTAATTTGCTAACACCCGTATATGACCTAGAAAAACTATCTAGCTTTGATTCCTATAATTTTTTTTTGTCAGGCGCATCACCTCTATTAGTGATCGAAAATCCCAATGCTTCAACCGAAAAAGAACTTATTATTTTTCGAGATTCTTTTGCCAGTAGCCTATCACCCTTACTTTTTGAAGGATATGCAAAGACAATTCTCATTGATTTACGTTATATGTCAGAATCCTTGATTTCAGAATATATTCAGTTTGAAAATCAAGATGTTTTTTTTCTTTACAGTGCTATTGTACTTAATGGTTGGCATTAATAAAAGGGTATCGATTCAAAACCAGTTCTTGAATCGATACCCTTTGTTGTATAGGATTCTTCTTAAGATCTAGCTCAAAGATTTTCTATACCTATATTCGATTAGATTCGGCTAAAGTCACTAAAGATTCGACCATCTTTTACTTCTATGATTCGATCTGTTTTCTCTGCAATCCTTCGATCATGAGTTATGACCACAAAAGTTGTCTCGAATTCTTTATTGATGTCTCTTAAAAGTTCATAAATCACTTCTGTTGTTTCAGAATCCAAATTACCTGTAGGTTCATCTGCTAGTATAATTCTTGGGTTATTAATGAGTGATCTTGCTATAGCCGTACGCTGTTGTTGACCACCCGACATGTTTCCTGCCATGTTGTTTTTTACTTTTGACAATCCTACTAAATTCATTAGTTCATTTGCTCTATCTTGCATTTTTTTGTCTACTTTTTGATTTTTAATATAATAGGGCATTAAAACATTTTCAAGAGCTGTAAACTCAGGTAAAAGATAGTGGAACTGAAAAATGAATCCGATAGTCTCATTTCTTAAAGTTGCAAGTTGTGACTTTGTCATAAGGTCTGTTCGCTTGTTGTCAATATAAACTTCGCCGCTATTAGGTTTGTCAAGAGTTCCCATAATATTAAGTACGGTGCTTTTTCCGCTCCCTGATTCCCCTATTATTGAATTGAAACTTCCTTTTT
>SKID01000337.1 GCA_007116605.1 Tissierellia bacterium | reverse complement strand
TTTAAGCTTAATAGACGACAAGGCGTCAAATGTGAAGCTACGAGGGAAACATATTGATCTATAAAACAAAACGAGTAGCGCGATGTGTTACTTTATCCAGGGACTCTACAGAGCTATCCTTCCAATTAGAAAGTGGAATCTTGAACTGTAGAGTCATCGGAGATACGTGCGGTATCCTTTAATTAACTGAGGATGAAACAAAGAATCCAATCATGCGTGTAAAGTTATTAACAGGCACGAGTTACTTATCAAGTTTAATGGTTTTGCGATGAGCAATATAGTCGCGAATGCCTTTTTCTTCTCCGACACGGAATCGACGAATATTTTCTTTGTGCTTGTAGGTCATAAGGGCAAACATACCCATTAACATTAGAATAACGCTTGGTGGAGATCCAATATACAAGTTATAAGCGGGATAAAACAAGGTTGCAAACATGGCACTTAAAAACACCTTGTCTAAAATAAGAGCGACGAGAAAAAACACAATAATCATTAACAATCCTAAACGGACATCCATAGCCACAATGAGTCCAGCATATGAAGCAAAACCTTTTCCTCCTTTAAAATCCATATAGAAGGGAAACATGTGTCCCACGATGCATGACAAGCCTGCAACGAATTGAATAATCAAATTGTCTGGGAAGAAGTAACTGACAATGCCAACAGCGACAACGGTTTTCAAAATATCAATAAATGCAGTCAATAAGCCATATTTTAACCCAAAAACAATGGCTGCATTGGAGGCACCCGCATTAGTGGATCCATGTTGTCGAATATCCATTTTTTTTAAGTAAACACCCATTAAATAGGCGGTTTGAAAGCATCCTACAAAGTAGCCTAGTAAAGCGGCTAAGACATAACTCATTTCACATCCTCACTTTCAGTTAAATAACATATTTTATTATACACTATCTTTTTAAGATTTAAAAAGAAAAAAATTATTAAGAATTACTTTAGCAATTGGAATCTAGCCATGGCAGCTCATTTCAACAAATGGATCAGCATATTTGAAACGCTGTTTTAATTTATTGAAAATTAATCCTATTTGTTATATGATAGATTCAAAGAAATGTAGTGAGGAGGGTTTATGAGATCCACAAAAGAGATTATTGATAAAACAAAAAAGTATGGGGCGAGAAATTACGAGCCTACTGAAGTGGTTTTTGCTGAAGCTGAAGGTGTTTGGGTTACTGATCCGGAAGGAAAGAAGTATATGGATATGTTAAGTGCTTATTCAGCTGTCAGTCACGGACATCGTCATCCTAGAATCATTGAAGCGGCAAAAAAACAAATGGATCGCGTGACTTTAACTTCAAGGGCTTTTCACAATGACATTCTATGTGACTTTTATGAAATTTTGTCAGAATTAACTCAAAAAAATATGATATTGCCTATGAATACAGGGGCAGAAGCTGTGGAAACAGCCATTAAATGTGCAAGAAGATGGGGAGTTGATGTTAAAGGCTTAGCCGATGGGACTCAAGAAATCATTGCATGTACTGGGAATTTCCACGGAAGAACAACTACGATTATCTCTATGAGTCCGGAAGAAGGATATAAAAGAGGGTATGGACCTTTAACACCTGGATTTAAAATGATAGAGTATGGTAATATAGATGCTCTGAAGGCAGCCATCACACCTCAGACTGTAGCTTTTATCATGGAACCTATTCAAGGAGAAGGTGGTATTATCGTTCCACCTGAGGGTTTTATGCGTGAAGCAAAAGCCATTTGTGAAGCCCATCAGGTACTACTGATTGCAGATGAGGTGCAAACAGGTTTTGCAAGAACAGGAAAAATGTTTGCTAGTCGATGGGACGAAGTTGAACCAGATATTTATGTCTTAGGCAAAGCTTTAGGTGGCGGTGTGTTTCCGGTATCAGCTGTGGCAGCAGATGAATCTATCTTAGGTGTGTTTACACCTGGTTCCCATGGCTCTACTTTTGGAGGCAATCCGTTAGGGTGTGCCATTGCCATCGAAGCCATGAAAGTGATGGTAGAAGATGATTATGTCAATATGGCTGTGGAAAAAGGACAATACTTTATGAGTCGATTAAAAGAAATTCAGAATCCACATATTGTCGAAGTAAGAGGAAAAGGTCTTTTAATCGGTGTGGCCTTTGATCACAAAGCAGAACCCTATTGTGAAGCCTTAAAAGAAGAAGGAGTCTTAGCTCACGAAACTCATGAAACTGTCATTCGTTTTGCACCCCCATTAGTGATTACAAAAGAAGAAATTGATTGGGCTATGGAAAGAATTAAAAAAGTATTGACAATAACAAGTTAATGATATTGTGGACAGATCTGTGGATAAAAACCACAAAATGTGGACAAAACTGTGGATATGTCTTTGGATTAAGGGGAAGTTCTGTGGATAATTCAGCAGAACTTTTTTCTGTCTTTCCTGAAGATAAGGGCCTATGGTATAATAGGTGAAAAGTAAATAAGAGGTGACAGATGATAAAAGCATATCCTAATTTAGTGATTGATGTAAGTAAAATAAGGAACAACACAAAAATTGTCCGTGATTTATGCATGGCTAAAGGGATAGAATTAGCAGGTGTTATTAAAGGGTTTAATGGCATTCCAGAAGTAGCTGAAGCGATGGCAAAATCAGGTTGTAAACAATTAGCCAGTTCCAGAATGGAGCAGTTAAAAGAAATTAAGTTAAGAGGTCATGGGATTGACACTTTGCTCTTAAGAATACCCATGCTTTCCGAATTGGATCAAGTAGTAAAGTATGCTGATATTAGTTTGCAATCTGAAAAAACAGTTTTAGAAGCATTAAATGATAAAGCCCAAGAACAAGGTGTGCGACATCGTGTGATTCTTATGAGAGATTTAGGAGATTTAAGAGAAGGTGTCATGACAAGGGAAGCTTTGATTGAACTCGCACTATTTGTTGAAAAGCAGCTCAAACACATTATCTTAGAAGGTATAGGCTGTAATTTAAGTTGTTATGGTTCAATTCTACCCACTGTAGAAAATATGTCACAACTTGTCTCTGATGCTAGAGCTATTGAAGAAATAATTCAAAGACCACTCAGGTATGTGTCAGGTGGAGCTACTACCACATTACCATTGCTCCATAGAGATTTGCTACCCGAAGGCATTAACCACTTAAGAGTGGGAGAAGGGATTATATGTGCTATGGATTTACCTCTTCATTTTAAAACAGATATCGAAGGTCTTCAAACAGAAGTGTTTACAATAGAAGCAGAAATTATTGAGTTAGCTAAAAAGCCTTCGTATCCTATAGGAGAAAAATGTGTCAATGCTTTTGGTGAAGTGGTGGATTATGAAGATAAAGGAGAAAGGCTGAGAGCATTGTTGGCTTTAGGAAATAGAGATGTGGGGAGTTATACAGCGTTAGTCCCATTAGATGAAGGCGTAGAACTAGTAGGTGCTAGTTCTGATCATTTAATATTAGATGTAGAAAATAGTGTGAAAGACTTAAAGGTAGGCGATATATTATCCTTTGGTATGTTTTATCAAGGAGTATTATATGCTACAGACAAATGCTATATGAATATTGAAATGGTTGGATAGGCATGGTATATGCTGATATTCAATCAGGAAAATTTATCAAAAGGATCAATCGTTTTTTAGCATGGGTAGAAATTGAAAATCAAGTAGTGGAGGTACATGTTAAAAACACGGGTCGGTGCAAAGAAATTCTTCAAGAAGGAGTCACTGTTTTTTTAGAACCGTCAAAAAACCTTAATCGAAAAACACGGTACTCTTTAGTCAGTGCATTTAAAGGGAAGCTATTGATCAATATTGATTCTCAAATTCCTAATCATGTCATTTATGAGGGAATTAATCAAAAAAAGATGGAAGACTTTCAAGATATCGCTGTTTTGAAAAAGGAAAAAACATATGGCCAATCAAGATTTGACTTATATTTTGAAAGAGAAAATGGCCAAAAAGGTTTTGTAGAAATAAAGGGAGTTACTCTTGAAAATGATGGTATTGCCATGTTTCCAGATGCACCAACCTTGAGAGGAACCAAACACCTGAATGAAATGATCGCTGCCATTCAGGAAGGCTACGAAGGATATGTTATTTTTTTAATTCAGATAGACAAGATTAACCGGTTTCAACCTAATGATTTAATGGATCCTCTATTTGGTGAAACACTAAGAAAAGCCATTGATGCAGGTGTAAATGTGATGGTTTACAATAGTTATGTTACAGAAAAGGGCATCACGTTAGCAAATAGAGGAACTGTTGAAATAATAAGCAAATCATAAGACGAACCTTTTTTATCAATATTTTAACCCCATTAGTCTTGGGGATACAACAGCATCTTCCCTGCTGACTATCAAGGATGAAATAGTGTCCTCTCTGCTTAATATTTAGAGAGGATAAAACCG
>SKID01000139.1 GCA_007116605.1 Tissierellia bacterium | reverse complement strand
TGATATTATTAAAAAGTTTTCACTCATGGTTGGAATATATGCAGCTTTGTTTACCTTTTTTTTCTATGGTCAAATTCCATGGTATGAACCCATTGGTATACCCTATATTTTCCTTGTACTTATTCCCTTTGCAGTTGTCAGTGATGGTGTATTAAGACCAATTTTTGTGTTTGATAAAGGCTTGAAAAAACAATTACCTGGGATTATTTGGTCGGGACTGTTTGTTCTTGTTGCTCTATGGAGCCCAATTGAGGATAGAAGAATGCTGATAATGATTAATGGGGGATTAGTGATAATAGTTAGTGTAATCACTTTTAGCTTATCTTGGTGGGCCCATCGATATCACATGACACAACTGGCAAAGAAAGAACCCCAGATTATACGTGATTTGCTGACATAGGAGAATGATGTTAGTAAAAAAAGCATAGTAAAAACAAGCCTTTTCATTGCGAGAAGGCTTGTTTAATTAAGAAGAAGTTTTCACGAATGATTAACGCCATTCTCTACGATTGGCGATGCGTTCTTTTTCTTTTTTTATTTCAGCTTTAAGAGGAGAATCACTTGAGTCTAAAAATAAGCGGGTATAAAGATTAAATAGTTGTTTCACTTCAATTCTTCTTTCATAAGATAATTTGTTCCAAGAATTTTTCCCGGCATATAATTGCTGGATTTCGTTTACTGGATTATCAAAACAATGCAACAAATGACAGGTCCCAAATTGTAAAATTTTATCGCTAAAATCCGATTGTTGATACCTTTCCCATGCAATCGCACTAGCCTTGGCATAAAAAGGGGATGACTTGAAAGAAATGGTTTTTTCACCAAAGGGATAAATAGCGAGGACGGCATCTTGAAAGCGTCGGTCATCATTGTTAGATTCAATATAGTGAGATAGTGTTTTATGGATTAAATCATCTGTAAAAAAATCAGGTGATAGCTCGATAGAATTGGCAAGGAACAGATCTTTCAATAACATACTTCCAAATGAAAACATGTGAGTGTTTTCATTTAATAACCATTGGTAAAGCTTAGAGACACCCATTGGTGATAATTGGAAATGATTTACTTTAAGTAAGGACGGGGTACTAACATGAGCATAATGAATCCACGACAATACCGCAATCATATTAAGGCCTCTTAAAGAATTAGTAAGATCATCTAGTAAAAATAAGTCTTCAGAAACAGCAAATAGATCTTGCTTTAACAAGCTAGCATCGTACAGGTGAATAGTTGCATCAATAAAGTAGTAACTAGGCTTACTGATTAACACGCTATCTTCAAATGCTTGTTTGATATATTTTTTGAAAAAATCGCTATAAGATCTCTGTAGGTAATCAGGTAAACTGAGTAGTACATAGGATGGCATTTCTTCCTCAAATAAAAGGCGAAAGATATGTTGTTGTAATTCTTTCCGAATATATGAACCATGAGTGATGATTTTCCAAAGCAATTGCTTTAAATCGTAGACATTAGTTTCCGGTTTGATAGAAGCCATATCATCTTTTGGTTTGTTGTGGTCCCATTCAACTTGATTGTTCATTTCTTGTCTAGGAGGGCATATATGATTAGGATTGATTACATAACCAATGAGGGCGGATACTAACTCATTTGAAAACCGCGTATCTTTATATTGACTAGCTATCAATATGACTTCTTGCCATCTTCCATTTATGGGATAGGACAACAATAACTCGACAGCAGAAGAGTGAGTGTCTTCTTCGGGTAGTAAACCATTCATAATAGCATAAGCAGTTAAATAATCTTGAATTAATAGATGGCAAAAGCTAAAGGAAGGCTTACCATCAGACCAAGACTTAATTTTTATAATGCCAGACTTTTCCTCTAATTGCAGCACAAATTCAATGATATCTTCATTATTTAAGGTCGTTCTTAACAAGCCACCTAAATAAACATTACACGCACCAAGGACATCTTGTAATTCATTCAAGTCTAAAGTGATGCGGCGATGTTTGCTCATATAATAAGCGACGTAGGCTAGTCGCATATAACTATCTTTCATGGCATCAAGCTTTTCTTCTTTCCATGTAAGAGATAACTGCAAGTAACGATCTAATAACTCATTTTTGTTTTCCGGGATGGTACCGTATTCCCGTGTTACTAATAAAATATTGGTTAAGTGCAATGGACTCGAAGCCATTTCCACAAGGAAATGATTTTTAGATTGGTGAAAGTGATTGATGAGATAGTCTAACTCTTTTAGTTTTTTGGGATCATGCCCATATATGACACGGTACCAGTTTTGACAAAAAGCGTTTCGGTCTAAGGGTGTTAATGATGAAATACAAAACATATCAGGTGATAGGCTCATAAGTAAACGAATGGCAACAGACTGTTTTTTATAATCCAAAGGAAACAGGTTTTCCCTGCTGGTTAAACAAAGTTGCACATTAGGATGGACAGTTAAATAGTAGAATATCGATTTAGCAAAGAACTCTTGAAGTTGTGAGTCTTGTATTTCATCAAAGCCATCTATCATTAAAATGAGTTTTTCTTCACTTCGCTTTTCTGATATAAGCCTCTTAAAGTTAGAGATTGATAAATCAGGATAATAACTGTTCTTAAGCATATAAATCAAACAATTATGAAGCTGATCTTCAATTAATGCGATCTCTTGATTATCTGTTAAGTTGATTTCGTAAGAGTTTTTTGAGTGCTCCTGTGACGGAATCTTATCTAAAAAATAAGGCGAAGCATCAGTTTTAAAAGCATAACCTTCTAAATCACGACATGAAACTAATATTGGAAATAAGCTGGTATTTAAGCCGATATTATCTAAGTAATCCACATCGTTATGGATGCAGGCTAATGTAGAACGTTTCATCCAAGTGCTTTTGCCATGACCTGGAGGTGATAGAATGATTTTTTGTAGTGCATTGGAAAGCAACTCTTTGGATTCTTCTAGTTCAAATTCATGGATTTTTCTATCTATGCGAGCAATGATTTGGTCAAGATCATCCATTGAATCAGGTAAAATAGGTTCATCTAATTCATGAACAGAAGAATCTAACTCTTTGATTTTCTGATCTATGCGAGCAATGATTTGGTCAAGATCATCCACTGAATCTGATGGATGAGGTTCATCTAAGCCATAGAAATGAGATTCAGATAGCGTGTTGTCCTTTTCAGTTGGATAAATCATGTCATTCAGTTCTCTTTCTGTATTGGGAAGGATTTGTCTGAGTTTTTCTGGATTATAAGGTGTCAGTCTTAGAGGATAATAAATATCCTCTAAAGAGAGCTTATGATGAAGAAGACCTCCTGAACCCATGATGCCATCAAGTTTGAAAGTTGAACAATAATGGGTCAGTTTCTTATAATATTCAATAAGAGTCGTATTCATAGCTATTTCATCCTCCTAAATTATGGGTGTTCCTATGAGTCAATACATTTTGGATAAGGTCATGAATAGATTGATGGTTATTATTAATATAGCGATTTTCTCCAAAAGGTTGGTTTAAAACTTTAATTAATAGGGTTTCAATGCTGTTTTTTTCATTATAATGATGGGCTAAAACCCATTTTTGCAAAATATATTTAACAGTTCCAATGGTATAGTAGTCTTTTTTCATTAAATGGTTGCTTTGAGTAAAGAACATGACAAAAATTTCATTCCAGGCTTCAGACCATTGAATTGTAGGAAGCAATTCACAAAGTTTAACGTAAATTTCTAGTTCAGTAGGCGGTGTGTTCCCTTGATCAAAGGGATGTTGTAGCTGTATCAGAAGCCATTCTGCTGCTAAATAATGTTGAATCTCTTTTGAAATAAAAATATAACCTTCTCCTTCTGGAATTAACAATCCAGCGCATGTGTTAATGGTAGTCACAAAAGATTTCCAAATATCAAGGGAAACCCGATCACCATAGCCCATTTCATATAAAAGATCAGAATATCGCTTAAACCAAATGACTAGATTAGGTTTAGGCATCTGTGACATCTCTTGTTGAAGCATTTCCCAAGAAATTGCACCTAAAATTAAGCGAAGCGTATGAGGATCTAAATGGTTTTGATAGTCTAACATGGGCCATCTTTTTGTGATGAGCTGATCGATGATTTGCTTCAATGCGTGGTAAGGTTCTAGATTGGGAGTATATCTTAGCAACATTTGACTCAACATAAATGGATTCTTAGCAAAACTGTAAAGATATGGGTTTTGAATGATATGTGCAAAAGCACTCGAACCTTCAAGAGTTGATTTTAGTTGTTTTTCGCATAAAGCAATAATTTGTGTATCATTAAACTCAGATAACTGCCAGAATTCACATTGAGGAAGGGTATATATTAAATCGTTTCTATAAAGATCTCTCCCAATAGGTCTTGTCGTTACGATTAAGCTTGTGTGGTCATACTTAGACATAAAATGATCAATCTTCTGGCAAAATGATAGCAAATCATGTTCTGGAATTTCATCCAAGGCATCTACTAGTAATAAAAGCCGATGTTGTTTATTCGCATCCACCAACATCTGAGACCAGACTTCAATGGAGCTATTGGGATCATATTTGTGAACAAGTAAATTAATCAATTGATCTTGAGGTGGATTCATATTATACATCAATCTTTTGTAATCTGATGCAGTAATATAAATAGGCAGATAATCTTTGTTCATTCTCAAGTCTTGTTTTAGCTTTACAAATAGATCAATAGCATTAGTTTCAAGATCTTCTAAAATACTTGGATAATGTTCTTTTAATGGTGATATGATAGCACTAGCCACGATACTTTGTAAAAAAGAGCTTTTGCCAAAACCAGTAGGTGCCTCTAAGATGCGTTGAAATTTTGAAATGCCTTCTATGGGAGAGTGAGACGAACCTATAAATGATGGACAGACATAATAATCACAAAGCAGTTGTTGTTGATTAATATTATTAGACGCATCACGCACTCTAATCCATCGACATTCATTCCAAAGTTGTTTAAGATACTTTTCTTCTATAGGATGAGATTGAAGTTTGGCTAAATAGCGTATCAAAGTAGTAGATAGTTGCTGTTCATGATCATTTCTCACTTGAATCAGTACGGTGAAAATTAGCAATGAAATTAAATTAGAGTGAGTTTGAACCATAGTTGAACCAATAACCTTGTCAATATTTAAAGATACAAGGCAAGAATCAACGATTCGCTTACGGTCAAATGGAATCTCATGAATAGCGATTTCGGAGTAAGTCATAGTTTTTTTATCTTCTATTGATAGATCTGGCCAATCAGCGCTGACAAGACCATCATAAGTAGCTAAAACATAGTGGTCTTCACCAGCAAATGTTAATAAATAAGTGAGAACGGTAGTAAATTTAACCATAAGGTCTAAACCTACGGTTTTTCCTTGACGCCAGTTATCGAATCTTCCCTTGATGGTTTGAGAGGTAATAGATGCTTTTCGATTGCTTCGACTGCTTCCCCATTCATAAATTAAATCATTTTTATCTATTGGATAACCAATAGATACTAAAAAAGATACATATTGCTTGATATCTTTAAAAATTTGGTCGCGATGGTTTTCGGTTTCAAAGGATATCTCATCTCCCTCAAGATCTGCCCAGATTTGATAGATTTGGGTTAAAGTAGTCTGCTGGGTCATTATATTCATGAATTCCTCTACGCTTTGCCAATAGTTGCTCATAGTATCCTCCTATGGTGTTTACTCATGAGGCTATTGTAACATTAATTAATACTTCATGACTAGATTCAATCATTTGAAAAAACATAATTGTTTGCATAATCGCAACGACTGGTTATAGTGTATCAAAAAAAGATTATTATTCTAGTGGTTTGGATATAGTCTGAATCGTATATTTGCAATATCAACAGGATTCTTGGATTGAAGCGATGTTTATAGCGTTACTTTAATGCTATAAGCCCTTATCTAGAGACTTCACAGTATCATCTCCCCCTTTAAGAAGTTGGAGTATTTGCATTGTTAGCCATTGGATAAACATTATCTTATGAGATAGACAAGGACAAGATTGTTAGAACAATGAAAAGATGAGATTCGTTATTATAAGGGTGCACAGATAGGACGAGCAAACCAAATAAAGTACAAAAGCCTTTTTCGTGATGAGAGAGGTTTTTGTATTGCAAAATTAAAAAGATAGACCACACTCAGATCATTATTCAAAAATAATCGAGTATGTTACTATGAGCTCAAATCATTCAGGAGGTTGTATATGAAAACTACAAATGTGAAGTTAAAGCAAATCATGATTCCAAAAGGTGCATTTCAATCTGTTGATAGTGATCCTATTCAAGAGATGAAAAAGAAGATGGAAATGATGGATAAGATGCGAAATAATGACGTGATACATCTTGGAAGAGATGGTGAAGTACTAGAAGATGGCGGGAGTGAAAATCATAAAGCTACCGGCTTTAAAATTCCTGAAGGTACATTTGCTTAATAATAGGAGGAGATGTAATGAAATATAATTACGAACCAGAAATTGTAGCTATGAAATGCTTTTTCCCCTATTCCAATCATCAGCTATTAGAAGATGGTAGACATAGCTGGGATGTGATTGCAAAACCCATGGGAGACAAAGGTCCCAAGTATCATTTGATGGCGGTTTGTGACCATAATCATCCTCATAATAATACTTATGGTGGTTCTGTAAAAGTTTATTGCCTAAACCCAGATTTAGATGAGATTAGCAAAAAAATCAATAAAAGACTTCCTCATGTTTTAAGGGATCAATGGGGAAACCCCTATATATGTACTGGGAAAAAAGAAAATTTCCACTCAGGGCAAAAAAAAGCTAATGATCATCAATTGGTTTCAACAGTTGCTCATGCCATTGGGAGAGCTATTGGATTTACTTATGCCTTACAGTGCTATATGGACGGGGTGATTGGAGATGAATTATGGCAAGATTATTATTAAAGATGCCATTGGCAAAAATAAATTGTGTTGTTTTTTCGGACAGTGTGATTCATGACATGATGATTTCGGTGAAAAAACACCCCAGGCTTGAGACAGGTGGGGTATATCTTGGTTATAGGCAAAACCAAACGGTTTATGTCATACAAAGCGTAGATGGTGGTTTTAAAGCAGTTCATCAAAAGGCTTACTTTGAGTATGATCAAACCTATGTACAGCATTGTTGTGATAGATTACGAGATGCCTATTTGGAACCTATAGAACCCCTTGGAACTTGGCATCGTCATCCAGGCAGTATGGACCAGTTTTCAAATACAGATCATGTCACTAATCGAGCTTATGCAGAGCTTTGTAATAAAAGTGCTATAGGCGTTTTAGTTAATATAGACCCTAAAATTCGATTATCAGTCTATAGTGTTCAACCAAGAAGCAACAAAGGTGTTGTTTATAATAAAATACCTTACTTAATCGGGAATGATTATATTCCACCTATATATTTCAAAAAGAAATCCTTGCATGTTTTAATGAGTAACATTGAAAATCAAGAAGCCTAATGAATGGGAGGTATCCTATGCCAATTCAATTTGAAACAAAAAAAAAGAACATGGTACTCTTGCCCGAAGAAATGTTGAAGAGTCGTTACACAGGTCCTATATATGGTCAACATATAGAGGAAACAGGTGTTTTCAACATTGTTTCTAGACATATGGCGGTAAGCTCGCCTCGTTATTTTAGCTATCTAGGGCAAATACTTGACGAGTCTACACTAAAACATGTTCATGATGAATTGGTAGGTGAATGGATTGGTGAACAGCTAGTTTTTTCTTATAGACAACAGCAACTAGAGATCAAAGGCTATGATTGTCAAAGAGATATTTTTTCAAGAAACAGTGGCATGGTTAAACTTGATAAAATGGAAACCAAAAGTGTAGTCATAATTGGTGCGGGATCAGTCAATTCAAAACTGGCACTTGAAATGGCAAGAACCGGTGTAGGTCATTTCCTAGTTATTGACCTAGATATGGTTGAGTACAGTAACATAGGTCGTAGTGAATATCACATAGGTGATGTTGGAAAATATAAAGTGACTGCTATTGCAGAAAAAATTAAAATGATTAATCCACAAGCCCGAGTTCAAATGGAGAAGTGCATTGTTGAAGATATGCCATACACTATTTTAGAATCATTTATTGATCCATTAAACACAGTTATTGTAGCAGGAGCAGACAACCGATCGGCTAATGCTTATGGCAATGATTTAGCAATTTATCATGGAATACCTTTTGTCGCTATAGGTTGCTGGGAACATTGTTTTGCGGGAGAGATTTTTTATTGGATACCACATAGGTCCATGCCATGCTATCGAGGAGTAGTAGGAGATGATGGTCAGTGGTCACCCTTGACGGGCGTGTCATCAACTAATCGTAGCCTTTATATTTCGGATGAGAATGAAAAAGACCCCCCCATTCAACCGGGTCTTTCCATAGATATTACTGGAATTGTTAGTAAAGGTAGCCAATTAGCCATTGACTTGATGCATTTATATGATAAGAACTATGAGTTTAAAATATTACCAGATATGAATGCTTTTACTCTTTGCTTTAACTCGAAAAACGTGAACTTAGCGTCATCTCAACAGAGAGAAATGGCTGCTTGGCTATTAGAAAAAGCTTCAGATTATAGGGTGTCTTTCAAAGCAATTGATTGTGAAAGTTGTCAACGAAATGACAAATGTTTTATCCGATGACTAAAAGTGCTAAGTCTACTGCTATTTAAATTGGGAATAAGTATCAAGTCTCTTGATAAGGGTCTCTAACATTCAGGTGGCGTACCAAGGGCCATCTGAATCCAAGAGTCCTATTAATTAAAAAAGAAAAAAGCATGAGTGAATAAAGTGTGAGGAGGATACCATGTGTGGCTATATTCTTTATGAAGATGGGACGATAGAGCATTTTACAAAAAACACACCTAGGGAAGCCTTAACCCTACACCGGAACGGTAAAAAACCAATTAAAATTGTTTCTAGCCAAGGTGAATCATTAAATCCTTCTGATTTTTATCCGAAAACAATTCCAACTTTATGGTATGAGTGCCGGGCTGCTTTTTGGTTAATATCTTTGATTATAGCCAGTGGAATAGGCTATCTAGGATATGTTTACTTTTCAGATTGGATGGCTCAGATGAATATATTAGATGATGTATTGCTTAATGATGTGGGTCCTTATATATTGCTTATTGCACCTTATGTAGGTACGGTTTGGTATGGATTAACATGTCGAGACAATAAAAAAAGCCTTTACAACGGGCAACATTATATCAATGTAGCAGGGGCAGCTTTAATTGCATCACTATTGAGCCTGCCTATTGCTCAGCTGACCATGTATTTAATTGCCTTTATTATTGGGATTTTGCTGGTCATTTTTGTATTTGGTGTCTTATTTGCAATAATAGCATCAACCTAGGAGGTAATCTATGGGTGAAATCTATGAAACACTAAGAAGTGAAACGATAGCCTTTATTAAAATGTGTCATATAATGGAAGACCATTGGAAGGATCATCAACAAGAACAGTTTTTGAGTGAATTAGCGATGCCTCTCTGTCAAAGAGGTCTAGCACTATTAAAAGAGGTGGAAAAGTTTGAAAAGTACCATGATCAGTTAAGCCTTTTAACCGATGACTAATCCCTGGATAAGGGTCTCTAATATTCAGGTGGCGTTTTAAAATACTATCTAAATCCAAGAGCCCTGTTAATGATAAGCTGGAGGTGAAAGAGATGAATCTTGATTTACACAATATGATAGACAAACTGGATTGTATAAAGGTCATCACAGAGGAAATTTATTTAACCTATCAAAATGATAGCAAGGCAAAAAAAATAATGAGTAGTGACTTGGAAGAGAAGCTAAACCATTTTTATGATACCAAAATCAAAAACCTAAAAGAGAAGGAAGCAGAAGCAATTGGAATATTCAATCAAATGAATAATCAACTAATGATGATTTTAGGTGGTGAATGTAAGGATGTCTTCAACAATGAAAAATCCAATAGAAATCAACAGACGATGCCATCACCCAAACAATTTTCATTGATTTCAAAATATCAGCACTTAGAAAAGCTATTTATAGAGTTTAAAGCCCTCTACAAGGAGTATGAAAAAAACAAAAATCCTATCATTGAGCTGTGCGAACTGGCTTTAGGAATGAAAAAAAAGACCCATCACGATTTAATTTCAAAAGTTGTCATAGCAAAAGATACAGTCCATCAGATAAAAGCAGAAGTTGCTAGAGAAGTTGCAATACTAAGTGAACAATTGGGAGTGGAAAAAATAGGGAGGGCACAGACAATAGAAGATTTATTTCACCAAGATATACAAGATAAAATGTTAATTGCTTTATCAAAAATTGATAAGACAATGCCATTTGAACTTCCCCATGTGATGATGGAGACAGCAGTAAAGATTAATAATATTGAAAACCCAAAAAGAATGTTAGAGTATCTTCCTATTGCTAATTTATCTCTTGTGGATCATTGGAGCCAGCACAATCATATGTCCAGTATATTACGCATTTATAATGGACAATACCATCAGCACCGTTTAACAGTCCCCGCCTTTTGGAGTCGTAAAGACAAAAATCATCTGTGGATTGAAGGAGAAAACAATCATACCCTTGCTAAAGAATCAGTGTTAGGAATTATGGATTTTTTGATTAAGCATTCACCAATATTATCACAAAAGTTTGTATTATTTGACTCTGTTCATAGAGGTGCTCAATTTAGAAAATTTAGCCAATTGTTTAACAGAATTCCTGAAATGATTGATGGACGAATTTTGACTGAGACAGAAGATCTAGAGAAGGTTTTAGGAAGTATTTGTCGAGAAATGGATACAACCATTCAAAAACAGTTATCAGATTACTCAAATTATTATGAGTATCACAAAGACGTTATAGGAGCAGAAGCATATAAGATGATTGTAATTTTTGACTATCCTCATGGGATGTCCAATAGAGCTCTGGACAGACTTAGACATATTGTGATTAATGGTCATAAGTGTGGCATTGATGTAGTCATTGTAAATACTGGTAAAGACCCAAATGAAAAAGGCACAAGTCAAAGATGTTTTATAGACGAGGTAAAAGGTGCGATGAAATGTTTAAGCATTGAAAACGGTCAACTTATTTCTGATGAAAAAATCATTTTTGATGGGTATAGATGGACTGAATGGAAAGCTGGCCAGTTAGAAAAATATATAGACAACTATTTATCAGAAAAGAGTAAAAGTTTTAACTACTTAGACCTTTTGCTAAAGTATGATTATCAAAAGTCAAATACGCTACATGGCATAAAAATTCCTATAGGCATTAATGAAGCAGGTGAAAGCCAATATTTAGAGTTTGGGACTAACACGAGCCACAGTGGCATCATTACAGGTGGCACAGGTTCTGGAAAGTCTACTTCACTACACAATATCATCCAAGGGGCTTTGTGGTTATATCCTCCAGAAGAACTCAATTTATATTTATTGGACTTTAAAGGAACTGAGTTTAATCTCTATCGAGATAAAAAACTTCCTCAAATCAAGTTTTTAGCATCAGAAAGCAGCCAAGTCTTTGGAGAGAGTCTATTAGAAAATCTTCATTTAGAATATGAAGCAAGAATAAAGTTATGCAAAGAGGCGGGAGATATGCGTTCTATCACTGAATATAGACAAAATACAGGAAGAAAAATGTCTAGGATTTTGCTAATTATAGATGAGTATGAAGGTTTGTATGCATTGAGTGGCAACAAGATAAAAGCAAGAAATGCAGCAGCTATAACGCATAGACTAGTCACTAAGGGCAGAGCCTTTGGCATACACTTGCTGTTTGCTTCTCAAACAGTCAACAACCATGATACAGGGATTAGCTTATCACCATTAACTTTAGAACAGATGAACGTTAGAATAGGTCTAAGGCAAGCGCGTAAATCGATGGTGGCATTGTTGGGAGATAATGGGAACAGTGCGTATGAATTATTGACTCATAATAAAGGGGTAGCAATTTATAATGAAGATTATAGTTTGTTAGGAGGCAATCAGAGATTTATATCTGCTTTTATATCACACGCCAACAGTGAACTATTGTTAAGCACTATAGAAGAATGTTCAAGCAGCTACCCAGATCAAACAAGAGTCTTTGATGGAGGTCAACAACTAACGATTCGTTTGGAGGAATATCACAAAAGAGCAAAGGCCCTTTATCAAACAGCTAGGTTTCATTTTGAAATAGGTCAAGATATTCAGTCAGACAGTATCGTGACGGTAGTCTTTAATAATCAACAGCGGAATCATTTAATAGTGATTGGAGAAGAAGGAAAGATGTTTAAACTCCAACAACACTTGTTGAGTAGTATAGCTAAATGTAGTCCTGAGGAAGAACATCATAATAAAAATCCGTATCAATGGATTTATATTGATGGCGACTTATTAGGGAGTTCCTCAGAACTTGTTAACAGAGCTAATGAGCTACCTGAGGTCATCGAAACACTCTACAACGAAATGAACCTTAGAAAACAACTGCCATTAGAAAACCATCAAATCAAAATGGTATGGATTAATAATATGCAATGGTTTGATCAAATACTAGATACAATCAGTGATTTTAACATTAATCAAGTGCATGACGACATTCAAGTGCCTAGTTTTAAATTTTTAGCTCAAGAGTTTACAAATAATTATCCGAAAAAGTCTCATCAAACAATGCTAAAAGCATTGTTTAAGGAAGGGTATCGGTATCAAATTCATTTTATCATCACTTGTAATGATCCACAATATGTGAAAGACGAAATGCTAGATAGCTTAAAATATTTTCCTAATCGCATCTTGTTTGATATGAGTCAAAATGATTATGATCGCTTTGGTCAGAGCATTGATGGCATGAGTATTAATGATTCAATCGTAGTATTACGAGATGGGAGAAATCGCAGTACCTATTATAAGCCTTATCAAATTCAATAGATAATGGTTGGAAAACTGAAGACCATCTATATACTAAAAAATAACCAATGGAGGTTTTACATGAGTGCACGAGGTATGAAAACAAACAGTCAAGTGTTAAGGGATTTAATTAAGATTGTAGGATTATTTAACACAGGTCAACAAGAAGTGTTACAGATGTTAAATCATGGATATAGTGATTTAGGAAGCGAGTGGTATGATCATCAATATGAGAAAGCAGGTGAAATCATTAGCATTGTATCGGCTAAAATGAAAGGAGTAGAAGGAGATTTAGAAAACTTACACAGCCATTTAAAAAATTTACTAGAGATTGTAAGCAGATACGAAGAAATAAGGTCGTGATGATATGGATAAAAAAGCGCATGTTGATGTTTATGATATTGAGGAGTTAGAGCGTGGATGGATTAAGTTTACATCGATTGTCCAGTCAGTCATTGACTACTATATGTGCAAATGCGATCAGACTATGAATGATATAGATGCTTTCTCTCGTTCATCAAACACATTAAACAATCAAGAATCTATTACGGAAGGATTTAATCACGATACTGCAATGTACACAAATCATAAGTTGCTTGGACTTTTTAGGGAGTTTAATGACATACAAGCACACTTAAAAAAACTGCAATATGAAAATTATGATTTAGAGGAGCGAGGGATTTCTTTTCTAAAAAAAATCAAGGAGACTTTATATGAGTATACGGATATTGCAAATGCCACTTATGATACTGGAATATCCAATAAAAAGCAGCTGGTGTCTATAGATCGTATGATAAAAAACCATTGTATTCAACTTTTGAAGTCCACTACTGTTTTTGATCAACATACATGGAAAAATCTGACAGAAGAAGACAGGGAACAAGCGATTAAAAAACTTGCCATAGACGCAGGTCAAGCTATGAAAGTAAACATTAAAGGAGCGTTTTTCTATAAAGGACCACCTGATGATCGAGGCTATATTCATGGAGACGGCTATATATATTTAAACAAAGATACATTAACAGATGAGAGAAATATGGAAGAGGCTGTCAATACAGTTTTTCATGAAGCAAGACATGCGTTTCAAAAGAGAGCGATTCATAATCCTCAAACTTATGGGATTTCTCAAGAGCTTGCTAATGAATGGCGAGAAAACTATAGAAATTATATTGATGGAAGAAAGAACCGGAAAGCTTATTTGCAGCAGCCAATAGAAAGAGATGCGTTTGCATTTGGAGATTATATTGCATCCCAGGGATTAAGAGGAGGTGAAGAAGATGTTGCTTGATTATAAAAATAGTTTGATGACCCACTATGATTATAATGATATGGAGGCAACCATTACAGCCGAAGAGTTGATGCTTATGCATCCTAACTATAAAGCGTTTTTTGAATTAGGTTTTCAAGATGATAGAGATGATTTAGTTTACAAGGAATACTCTGTAAAAAAGTTGATGTATGAGTATAATATGTCTTTTCCCGGCGCTGTATTATTATTGCATCAAATAGAGGAAGACTACGAAGGCATGACCAGGTTACTTGCTAAAGGTATTAAATAAATAGTTTAAAATGAATTAATCATTGCAAAATTCTGCAAGTATGTTATCATAAGAATGAGCAAAGGAGGATTTGCAATTGCTGACAAAAGAGAAGATTTAACGATTCATATTAATGAAAAGTGGTGCAAAGGTTGTGGCATTTGTGTTGCCTTTTGCCCTAAAAAGGTCTTGGGACTTAATGAAAATGGAAAAGTGGTTATGTTAGATCGTGAAAATTGTATCAAATGTGGCATGTGCCAATTGAGATGCCCAGACTTAGCGATCTTTTTAGGAGGTAAATCATAATGGGGAAGCAAGTAAAATTTCTTCAAGGTAACGAAGCTTGTGTTGAAGGAGCTTTAATGGCAGGGATGGATTTTTATTCTGGTTATCCAATTACCCCTTCGACTGAAATTGCTGAAGTATCAGCAGAGAAGCTTCCACGCATAGGTGGAAAATTTATTCAAATGGAAGATGAGATTGCGGGCATAGCAACTGCAATAGGCGCTTCATTAACAGGAGCAAAAGCAATGACAGCAACTTCAGGGCCAGGATTTTCTTTAAAGCAAGAAAATATTGGTTATGCTGTATTAGCAGAGATCCCTTTAGTGATTGTTAATGTACAGCGTGGTGGCCCAAGTACAGGTTTACCAACAGCTCCAGGTCAAGGAGATGTGATGCAGGCAATGTGGGGAACACACGGTGATCACCCTGTGATTTGTTTAACACCAGATTCTGTTAAAGAAACATTTGACTTAACCATTCGAGCTTTTAACTTAGCTGAGAAATTCAGAACACCTGTTATTTTATTAACAGACGAAATAACGGGGCATATGAGAGAGAAAATTGAAATTCCAGACCCTTCAGAGGTTGAAATTTTTAATAGAATAAAGCCTGAAAAAGGCGAAGATTATAAAGCATACCGAG
>SKID01000142.1 GCA_007116605.1 Tissierellia bacterium | reverse complement strand
ATCGTTAAGCCAATCGGCACTTTGATGGTTTTAGGAGATATAACATCTCCTGTCACAGTGATATATTTCTCAATAACAGGTTTTTCTTCTATAGCGTTATAGACGTTTAAAAGTGTTTCTACATTTATGACAATCACACCAACATTTAAAGGAATACCCCCTTCTGGCACAATTCTTCCTGTGGCTTCATAAACTAATACCTGCTCATCTCCTTCAGGATAGAAATTACCTAAGGTTTTGATTTCAAAATTCTCAAATGCATCCAATTGTTTGTTTAATGCCTCGATTGCTTCTTTATATTTAGATTTCAATCCAATGATAGCTTTTTGAGCTCCAGAACTTTTCACGATGAATGCTAATGCTTTAAGAATTTTTTCTGTTTCATAGACTAACAATTGCTGATCCACATATAGTAATGGTTCGCACTCTGCAGCATTAACGACAATATAATCTGCTTGGGCATTAAGCTTAACATGTGTCGGAAATCCTGCTCCTCCTGCACCAACAACGCCATTTTCTCTTACAGCATTTATGAAATTTAAGTCCATTGATATTCTCCTATGCTATTTAATATTGAATCCACCCACAAGCACACACCTTCTTTTTCTAGCAAATGTTTTTGCAGATGTTAAGCCTTCTCCAGTTGGTCCTGCAATAGTAAATGTGGTATAACCTTCTCCACCTACTCCTATTCCAGCATATGATGGTCCATTTTTCACAAATATGGTTGTCTGTATTTTTTTTGCCATTTCCGTCAGTTTATCTACATTTTTAGAATGCATAATTGCGGTGTGTCTATTGCCATTTTCAACTTCTATAGCTAAATCAATTGCTTGATCTACATTGTCGACTCTAACTATTGGAAGTATGGGCATCATTAACTCTTCAATAACAAACAAATCATCTTTTTCTGCTTCAAATATGATCATCCTTATATCATGATCCGCTTTAATGCCTATCTTGTCTAAAATATAGCTAGCATCTTTACCTACAAATTCTGTTTTAGGTTTACCCTCTGGTGTAATAACCAAGTTCCTAAGTTCATTAATCTTTGCCTTTTCACTCAATTCATAAGCGCCATTTTTTTTCATATTGAATATCAAATAATCTACAATAGCATCCACTGCTATGACTTCTTTTTCAGCTATGCATGGTATATTATTATCAAAACTAGCACCATCTATAATGTCTTTAGCAGCTTTCTCAATATCTGCTGTTTCATCCACAACTACAGGTGGATTCCCAGCTCCAGCACCGATAGCTTTCTTGCCTGATGACAAGACTATCCTTACAATATCTGGACCTCCAGTGGCCACAAGCATTTTAATCTTTGGATGATGAATCATTGTGTTCGCTTCATTAATAGAGGGTTTGTTAATGGACACCACCAAGTTTTTTGGAGCACCTGCCTCATTTAAGGCTTTGTTGATCAGTTTAATTGTCGTTTTGGATGTTTCAATAGCTCTAGGATGAGGAGCAAAGACAACTGAATTTCCAGAAGCAATCATGCCAATAGTGTTACATATGATGGTTTCCGAAGGATTGGTTGTCGGTGTTATCGCCCCAATGACACCATAAGGCGAAAACTCCACTAAAGTTAAGCCATCATCTCCAGCCATGGCTTCCGTCACTAAATCTTCAATTCCTGGGGTTTTTTCAACAACAAGTCTGTTTTTTATCAGTTTATGATCGTATTTTCCCATACCTGTTTCGTCAGCTCCTAACTTTGACAAGGTATGTAAATTTTCACTTTTCAATAATTCTGCTCTGATACATTCTACATATTTTCTTCGATCACTCATGGACCTATCCATTAGCTCTTTTTGACCTTTATAAGCTGCTTCTACTGCTTCATTCATAGAATCAAACAAGCCGCAACTCTCCGTATCCATTGCATCTTGGTTACTTATTTTTGATACGACTTTTTTCACTATTTCATCAATGATTTTTTCTTGATTTTTCATAGATTCACCATCCTAGTTTTTTAATAACTTCTTCTGCTATAATCATGTCTTCTTCAACTGTTCCACCACTTACACCCATGCCACCAACAATTTTATCTCTAATTTTCAAAGGATATCCCCCTCCAAAAAGTACAATCTTTCCATTATTTGTACTCTCGATTCCATACAAAAGTTGTCCTGGTTCTGAAATATCTTTTAACTGATGAGTCGGTAATTTTAAAGCACAAGCAGTATAAGCTTTGCCAATGGATATATCTATACTTGCCAAGAGAGAGTCTTGCATTCTGTGTAGTAAAATTAAATTTCCTCCACTATCCACTACAGAAAAAACAATAGGTATGCCTATATCTAAAGCTTTCTGGTTTGCTATCTCTGCCATTTTTTTTGCTAATTCTAAATCCAATGACTGATCTATCTGGTTTAACTTTTCTTCAACTTTAGCTTTTATGGTATCGATAAAACTTCTTTCAGATTCATTTCTAGCAATTGCAAAGAGGCAATCAGACAGTCTGTTTACATATTGTTTCAGTTTTGGTTCCACCTGTTCAGATTGACTTAATCTAGTGATTTTTCTTTCTGCTCTCCTAATGATTGTTCTCGCAACATGCAAACTTGATGAAACTGGATCTGATCCAGGTATAATAAACTCTTTTAAAGTCCCCGTTTTCAGGATGATTTCGTCAATGATTTCTTCAAGATAAGTGATGTCTTTTTCTGTTATTCTGTCTTTTAATCTTTCTCTTCCATGATTATCAGATGCCAATTCAGCTGCCACAACAATCAGCCTTTTTTGGATGGTGTTTAATATCTGTCTTGTATCTTCATTTTTGCATAAAGAATAAGCTAGGCCAATCATCGACGAAGCTTCGTCAATGGTTCCATAAGCCTCTATTTTAATACTATCTTTTGATACTCTTTTGCCACCTAAAAGTGATGTTTCTCCTTTGTCGCCAGTTTTAGTATAAATATTAGCCATACACTGCCCCCTCTCCACTTAACCTATTTCAACTGAGTCTACAATGCCTACTATAGCGCAATCTATAGGCGGTCTTTTATCTCCAAACATCGACTTTACTGAACTACCTTTTGCAACAACTACTATTTCTCCAACTCCTGCCCCCACATTATCAACGGCTACAGCAATTCTAGCAAGTTCTTTAAATTTCTCATCTATTTCTTTTACAACTAGCAATTTGTACCCAATTAAAGTTTCATCTTTACTTGTCGAAACAACTGTACCCACCACTTTTGCTAAATACATACTATTCACCTAACCTATCAATTCAATTTTTATTCTATTTTTAACTAGTTGCTCTTGTGCTAGCGATGTCAATATACATCCTTTTTGAACTTTCAAGACACTTCCCTCTATAAGCATAACAACATCTGAATTTGTTAATATTTTCTTATCAGAATAATAAGTTTTAGTATCATCTTCTAAATGTATATTAGATATTTGGTTATAAATATCTTTTGAATGACTAAATCTAATACCATAACTTTTTAAAATCTCCATATTATCTATCATCTTTTTTTCATAAAAATGATTTCTAGGATTCATGGAATATAAGACTCTTTCATCATCTTTAGGGCAACAACAGTTTGTAGCCGCATACACTGCTTTATCACTTAACAAAAACTTATTCACAGCTCTAGTCAAGTAGTTGTCACTAATGCAACAAGCTATTTTTGCAGCAGAATTAATTGTCAAGGAGGGTAGTATTAATATGTCACCTTCATCTAATAATTGATCAATATTTTCATCTCCATCCACATAAACCCTATCAACACCCAGCAACTGCTTCACTAGCTTTCTACCAAGTACTTGATCTGCCCTTTCACTTAACACAATGTTTGTCTTATATCCTTCATCAATCAGTGCTTTTATGGAAGCAATGGATTCGCTAAAACCATAAGATCCACCGGAAAAAATTACTAGTAGTCTTTTTTCTCTAATTTTAGATTCTTGTCTTATCTTTTCAACGATTAAGTCTGCTATTATATTCACTATTATTTCTACCACAAAGTTTTTAATTTTGTTAATTTCACTGTCCATATTTATAACCTCAAACTTTTGAAAGCATTGCTATTCCTAAAGGTGTAACCAATAAAGGGTGTTTAGGTTTTAAGACTTCTACTTTTAACTCTTTTTTAAATACTGATTCAAATTTCTTAAAACTACATGCACCACCTACAACATATACCGTATCAGTGTCAAAATCTCTAATTGCTTTTTTTACAATGGATGCCATTTTTTCTATAACGGGCTGAACTATTGTAAAAACTTCACTCTCTCTATTTAAATCCCTTTTAACTATTTCTGCTTGGTCAAAATCTAATCCATATGCGCCACTTAAAACTAGGGTCATATGTGTTCCACCGGTGGGTTCATCCATAACATACGCTACTTTCCCGTCT
>SKID01000308.1 GCA_007116605.1 Tissierellia bacterium | reverse complement strand
TGATCGGCTGAGCCGATCAAACAATTCACGGAACGTGAATTAAGGTTATGACAATTAATTCATTGTATAAATTGATTATGCCTTAAAATTACAGTAATAAAGGTGTAATTTATAAATTCAAACCTAGGATATCTGAAATGTTCTAATTAAAATCCTTAATGTTAATATTACAAACAGATTAGCGCGAGGGGTTTTATGATATTTAACTATATTCGTGTTTCATCAGTTGAACAGAATCATGAACGTCAACTAAGGAATATACAGTCAGACAGGGAGTACATTGAGAAGGTATCCGGTAAAGATAAAAATAGACCACAATTAAAAGCATTGATTCAAAATTTACGACCTAATGACTTGGTAAATGTTCATGAGTTATCTCGTCTTGCCAGAAACACTCTAGACCTGTTAAGCATCGTAGATGAAATCATAGATGCTGGCGCTTCGGTTCATTTTCACAAAGAAAACCTCCGGTTTGATGGTGCAAAGAAAGATGATGCTTTTCAGAAATTGATGCTGGTAATGCTAGGCGCAATTTCAACCTTCGAACGTGATCTAATGTTGGAGCGCCAGCGAGAGGGGATTGCAATAGCAAAAGCAAAGGGTAAATACAAAGGAAGGAGATCTAAATTCACTGTAGATGAGGTTTCTCGGATACGTGAAGAGTTTGAAGAAACCCAAAACAAGACTGAGCTTGCCGCAAAGTATGGTATTACTCGGGGGTACTTGTACCAGTTGGTGAAGTCATGAAAAGCATATCTCATTCATCGGTCAGTGATTCAATGTCGTTTGACCAACTTAGCGCTATCTTAGTGAGGGAAATTCGCCACTATCGTTGGTTATCACGAAATCTTAAAGGTAGTCGTCAAGAAATCGATTCTAAAAGACGTATTCGTATGATCTGTATCATTATTGCGGAACAGTTAGACTTGTTGTAACCAAGCTAGAAACGGTGTTACAAGACAGGAAATGCCCGCTATGGAGAGTTGAAACAAAGGTGACTATTAATTTAATTGGTATTATCCTAGTATGTGAATGTGACTGGGATGTTTTTTTCAAGTCATTAAGCTGATCTCGTATCATTAATAGTTATTTTGAATCAATATATTAGGATCATGATGCAACTAGGTAAGATTGAGAAATTACCAATACGTGAACAGTGGCGTAATGAGGAGTATGATTTCACGCCTTGGCTGGCTAAGGAAGAAAATATCCAATTGCTGGGCGACGAAATCAATCTTGAAATAGAAGTTGAAGGTGTTGAAATATGGATAGGTTCCTATAAGGCTGACATTGTTGCAGTAGATGGATCTAATAGAAAAATCATAATTGAAAATCAGTTAGAAAAGACAGATCATAAACATCTAGGTCAGCTTATAACATATGCGTCAGGTATCGATGCCCAAATCATTATTTGGGTATGCTCACAAGTAACAGATGAGCACCGTCAGGCTATTGATTGGCTAAATGAGGTTACCCGATCCGATATTTCATTTTTTGCTTGTGAGATAGAACTCTGGCGAATTAATGATTCAATTCCAGCCCCCAAGTTCAACATAGTAGCAAGCCCTAACGACTGGACAAAAATTGTAAAGGCTTCTGGTGAAGCCCAAACATTAAGCGATACGAAAAAAGCTCATCTAGCCTTTTGGAATTCATTTAAGACTTTTATGGAAGAATCGGAAACTCCCCTTAAAATGCGACAGCCTAGAGCACAGCACTGGTATACAATGGCAATAGGTAGATCTAAATTCAATATTAGTTTGACAACGAATACGCAGTCAAAACAAATAGGGTGTGAAGTGTACATTCGTGGAGAAACGGCGAAAGATGCTTTTTCTCAGTTGTTTATGTACAAAGATCAAATTGAATCATCATTAGGTGAACTTGAGTGGCAGGAGTTACCTGATGGTCAGGATTGTCGAATCAAAGTAGTTCGTTCAGGCGATTCAAAAAATGAATCATGTTGGAGTGATCTACATATTTGGCTTAAAGAAAAGTCGGAAAATTTCTATCAGGTATTTTCCCCTATTATTAAATCATTAAAGTTATAATGTTCCTGATGTAGTTAATTTTAATTCTTACTGACTATATTAAATCAATGTTACTTCACATAATCCAAGTTCATGCTCTCGATAATATGCTATTGAATCAAATGGCAATGGTGCTATCTCGATTCTAATATCAACACCACATGGCAATATTTCATCATTGACTTCGACTTTAACCTGCTTTGAAGAAAGTTCTAAATATTTTTCTGTTGCTGAAGGAGATAATTCAATCTTGAGTCTCTTATTCATTTGCTCGCCCCGATAATTGATTAATTTTACTTATACTTCCTATCCGTTTCCTAAATTCTAGCTATTAGTTTTTGGTTTTAATTTTGATTTCCAAGAGTTGAAAGACATTCTTCCACGATAGTCTACCCTAGCAAGATTTCCATTTTTAAATTTAACCATGAAGTATCGGGTAAACTTTGATAGCTCTTGCTGACCTCTCTCCGTAGCTAAGAATGATTCTAATGTTTTGTATTTTGATTTTGAGTTTCTAGATGACCAAAACCAATCAGTGAACTCTTTTGGTAACGCACTATCACTCTTCTCTGTTAATAAACCATCATTCTCCTCTGCCAATTCACTGTCATTCTCTGCTGTTAATTCTCTATCATACTCCCATGGTAATACTTTATTTCGATCATCATTGAATATTACAACCTTATTAATTAAACGTCGTAATAGGTAGTTAAACTTCATACGAACGGCTTTTATTTCTTCATGTTTTTCTGGATCAGCGGAGCTAGATAAATCACATATTTTTTTGAATTGCTGCAGGAGTTGATCGTGCTCTTTTGAAGGCTTGAACTCTGCTAACCTTGTAAGTTCTGACTTAACCTCAGATAGTTCAATATTTAATTCATTGTGAGTATTTTCTGAAGCATTTATTTTTGAAATAAAACGTTTTTTAGATATATCATTTAGATCTGGCTGAGTCGACATATCAATAAGACTATCTATCTCACTTTGAATAGTAGTAATTCGCACTTGCAAAGACGCTTCCTTCATACGAAGGTCGTTTAACCTTTCTTCTACTTCGGTGTTGCTAAAAACGTCTTCAATGTTAATTTCTTTAATATGCGTTAAAAAAGATTCCTGAAAATTATCGTATTGCCATCCTCGATTACTACATCCTGCACGAAGCACCTTTCTCTTGTTGCACATAAGATATTCTTTGCCTTTCTTACCGCTGTCTTTATATCCAATTGGACTTGAACAACATCCACATTCTAACAATCCAAAAAATAGGTTTGGAAATAGATCCCCTTTACGTCCTCTTTCTAAAGCTCTCTCACTGATACACTTTTTTGCAAGCAAGAATTTTTCTTTTTTTATAACGGCTGGATAGTAATCCTCGATAAGCTCAATACCATTACTCTTTTTAATCTCTAATGCTCCGTATGTAGCCTTGCTTTTTAGTAGCTTTACGACAAATGACTGCCCCCAGTCTTTATTAGGTTTCGATTTCCAATTAGCATTTACCTTTGGATATTTACGAATATTCTTATTAAGATAAGTAGTGATCTGAAATGACCCCATGTTCTCATTTGTGGCGAGGTCAAATATATGTCTAATGGTATCAGCATCACGCTCTTTTAACTTTAAGATACGAGTTCCATCATTATTACTGACTACTTCGATCCATGAAGGTACTACCTTAGTTAAAACTTCACCAGCAGGTATTCTTTTCCGCTTTGACTCCCAAGTCGCTAACATTCGTGCAGATTTAGTCTTTGATTCATCAAAAGCGCGCATCATGGTACCAATCGACATGAAAAGCATTGATGGATTTTCGTTAATAGATTCCCAAGTATAAATTTGTCGATCGATTAATGTGTGAATCTCAATGCCATATCGGAGAATATCGGATAGTAGAGTAAAAGCTGTTGTTGGTTCTTGTCTTGAGAGCCGATCCAGTGATTCAACTATTAGAACAGTGTTCTTTGGGATAAGACCTTTTGTAAGGTTTTTTTTAAAATCACCAAGTGAACCTCGAGCTATGTTCAGCCCTTTAAACCCGGATTTTCCATGATCATCAAGGGTGTTGATTAGTTCGAAATTTTTCTCTTTTGCGTATGCTTTTGTAGCCTCTAATTGGCGTTGATTACCTGTACCTTTCAACTGCATGTCAGTTGAAATTCTTAGATATGATATCGCTGGTCTTTTATCTGTTTGACTATTCATATGAACATTTTAATTGAAATCAACTACCTTTTCTATCAGGTTGTTCAATACTTTATACCTTTGCCATGCCAGGCAAACCACCCGACAGATGAACTTCAACAGTAACAGATGGGGATGTAATGCCGAGCTGAGCACGGCTATGAACGATTGCGA
>SKID01000326.1 GCA_007116605.1 Tissierellia bacterium | reverse complement strand
GTGATCGCCTCGACCGGATAAGGCCCGCCGGCACCTCCTGCCTTAAGGCACTTTCCACTACAATTACAACTCGCATATTTAAATATTGAAATATTTAAATAACACTACTTGCGTGATTTGTCTTATTGTTGATTTTTAAATATTATCCATAGGACTCTTTTATTCGGCTGGCATATGAAACACCACTCGAATGATAGAGACCATTATCCAGGGACTCTACAGAGCTTGTCTCTATTTTAAAAATCGGGAGCCTTACACCTGTGAGTCATCGGATAAATTTTCAATATAACTTATAAAGATTTTATCATTTTTGATATTATTTGTCAATTGATATTTTTTATCTTTTAATTCAATGATTAAAGTTCATCACTTACAATCCAGTATTGTCATTATAGTTTTATACAATAAAAAAACCTGTTGATTATCAACAGGACATTTAGATTCAGATGACGTTCTAATCACCAACTAATTATTAGAGACCCTTATCCAGGGACTTTGTAAGACTCATCGACCACTTTAGAATGTGTAAATACTAGCACTTTAAATCATCGGATAAAAAGATACCGCACCCTAGGATGCGGTATTGTTAAGAGAGTTTCGTATATGTTAGGAAATATACGCTAAGTTAACTAGTCATTAAAATTCATTGACTTTTAATTGATTTTTTTCAAATCGAATCACTGCACCAGCATTATTATTAAAAAACACTTCTCGTCCTAGTTTTTGGGAAAGAATACAAGATGCCACTAATCCAGTGCAATGAGAAACACCTACTTTTTTAACGCCTATTGATTTTAAAGAATTTACCGTAGCATTCATGCGTTCAGCTGTAACACCAGCAGTGTGAGTTCCTCCAATAATTAGGAATACTTGGTCTATTCCCGTGACGGCTTGGCCATGGTTAATCGTATTAATCGCTCCACGATGAGCACATCCAAGAATAACCATCAAGCCTAAATCTGTCTTTAGATATAAAGCCATATCATCTAACACATTCGTATCTTGTTGGAATTGTTTAAATAAAGGATCAAACGCCAAATCTTCTTTAGAAACAGATTTTTCTCCTAATCCAGAGGTTGTATTGAATTCCCTGAAAAAAGCCATTCCTGTCGTTTCAAAATCATTAGTCATTGCCACTTCCCCACTGACAACAATATTTTCATCAATGTAATAGGGTTTTGTTATGTACCTAAATCTTGCACCATACCTTTCTAGCTCTTCTTTAGTGTATGGACATCCAAAACTTCCTATGTTTTTAACGTATTGAGGCTCCATAGCAGCAGGATGACAAATAATTTCAATTTCTTTATTAGGATCAAGTTGATGCATTTTTCTAAGCAGTGGCCTTAATCCTCCTGTATGATCTTGATGTCCATGACTTAAAACAATCACATCAATATCAAGTACTGAAATATTCAAAACTTCTAAGTTATGTAAAAGAACTCCTGTATTGCCTGCACCTGTATCAAACAATATCTGTTTATCTCCTGTGTTGATCCAGATACTTAGTCCCCATTCTCCGATTACAAAAGGTGTTGCAGCAGTATTGTCAATAACTGTCTTAATTTCAAGCTGATTAGATACTATCATATAGTCCTCCTTAATACATCATCATACAAAGTGGCACTAGTACAGTAAAAACCACTAATAATGGGATCAAAATTGTAGTTATTGCAATATCTTTATAAACTTCATTGTGAGTCGTTTTTGTTACCACAAGTAGATTGATTATCGCTGGACAGTGAGGTAGGCTATCGATAGTGCCTGCAGCCATTGACGAGACTCTATGTACAACTTCAAGGGGAATACCAAGGTTTATAAAAGTATCTGATAACGCCTGATAAGCAACACTTAGACCACCTGATGATGAAGCAGCAATGCCTGATAATAAACCTGTTGAAACTGCTGGGAAATAATAAGCATTGATACTTATGTTTTTAACTGTTTCAACAATATCTGGAAACTGTGGTAATAATCTTACTGCACCTGCGTAGCCTACAATCGCTGCTGTATTAAGTATAACAGCAGTAGAATTCGCTGCTCCAGCATTAATAACACTCAACCAACCACTTGTATGATCTATTCTTTTCCACATTATAGCGATACAGAAAATGATCCCAGCCGTCATAGACCAAACGATATTCCATCCAACTACATTTAATAATATGATGATGAGAATTGATGGTGATATTGATAACCAAAAGTTAGGCACATCATCACTGGTTTTTTGCTCTAATTCGTTAAACGCTTCAAAACCAATGCCTTTTTTCTCAAACTGTTTAGCTCTTCTCATTAAATACAGCAACCCTAAAATAGCAATTAATATCCCTGAGATCCACCCTGGTATAAAAGCTGCCGTCGGCGATGTTCCTAAAAATTTAACCGGAATGATGTTTTGAACCTGAGGAGATCCTGGTGTTGTCATTGTAAATGTAAACGCGCCCAGTGCAATTTCTCCAGGAATTAATAGTTTTGTAATATTGCCCTCTTTATGCATGCTTAATGCCATAGGATACATAACGAAAAAAATGATGAAAAGGCTAATTCCTCCATAGGTTAAAACCGCAGTTGACAATACCACTGCCGGTATAACCCATTTTTTTCCTACTTTACTCACAATTCCTCTTGCTATAGACTCTGCAGCACCTGTTTTATGCATCACTTGAGCAAACACTGCTCCCGTTAGAAAAACGAGGAAAAACAGTTTGACATAATCAGCTGCCAATCCCATGTATCCATTTAACAAAGTATCTGTTGGATTCATTCCAGTCAACAACGCAAGAAAAATGGTGACTATTGGTGCAACTAATAAAGGTGATATTTTTTTATACGTTAGTACAATGAAAAGTGCTACTGATGCCATTAGTGATAAATAAACCATAATTACCTCCCAATAATTTAATTAACTATACTTTTGCAATTACTATGCCAATTATATAAGCTTAGGTTTTTCAACATTGTTCTAATAAAGTGTTACCTTTTTTTGTATACCTGGTAACTTTATTCTTTTAATGTATTTACACTTTTACACAATTATGCCTAGAATCTTTTCGGCACCTTTATTATTTTTTTGGTATAATGATATTGTATCTAAATCACTTAGAAAAGTGTTTGTTATTATTCTGACACATTAAGGAGTATATTTATGGAAGGAAAAAGATTACTAGATCACTTTATTGAGATTGCGCCCTTGTTGCCCCGCATTATGAATATGGAAAATAATGTTGTTGTGTGGGCTACTGACAGTGAAAAATATACACTAATGATTGTACCAAAAACAGTTGAGTGGAAAGATTTTAACACAAAAGAGGGCGACCCTATTCGAGCAGGTATTGGACCTGTTGTTATGAAGACCAAAAAACCTTCTCACGCTATTATACCTTCTGAGGTTTTTGGAGTTCCACTTAGAGCATCTGCCTATCCTATTATTGAAAAAGATGAAGTTATTGGTGTTATTGGTATTTCATTTGGTGTATCTAAGGAAAAGCAAGTGTCTGATATGGCTTCTAAATTAGCTAATATTTGTGCGCAACTTTATTATCAGTAAACCGCCTTTAGTGGCGAAAAGAGGCTTTTTATGCAAGATTATTCTCAAATGTCTATTTGGATAAATCAATATCAATCTCCTATAGTTGTGGTTAATTCAGACGGAATAATTCAATCGTCAAATCATGCTTTTTTTGCAATAACTCAATTAACTGAAAAATCTTTAAATCAACGTCATCTAACCGAATTAATCCACAAGACTAAATTTTCTTTAATCGATTCGCTCATGGACAATCTTAAAAACAGTAAAGAATGTTTTTTTAGCAACTTTTTCGTTTATAATAATCATCAAGAGTCGATTCATTGTCATATTCATTGTGTTCCTTGGATTTTAGGTGAATCTTTCTATTATTGTATCTTTTTTATTCCAACTAATGAACTTCTTACAACCATATCTATTGAAGATAATTGGCCAAAACTAAATCTATCTAAGTATGGATTGATTGGCAATAGTAGTGCCATTCATGAAATGTCTTACCTCATAGAGACTGTGGCTCCTACCGATGCTACGGTACTTATTCAAGGTGAAACTGGTACAGGCAAAGATATAACAGCTAAAATTATACATGCTTTAAGTAATCGGAAAAAATCGCATTTTAAAGCGGTCAATTGTGCTACTTTTTCTGAAAATTTATTGGAAAATGAATTGTTTGGACATGAAAGAGGTGCTTACACAGGTGCTGATGATACTTATAAAGGTTTATTTGAAACAGCTAGCCAAGGCACTGTTTTTTTAGACGAAATCGGCGAAATTAGTGTTAGTTTTCAAGCTAAATTACTTAGAGTGCTTCAAAGTGGAGAATTCAACCGTTTAGGTTCTATGGAAACTCGGAAAACAGATACTAGAATTAT
>SKID01000009.1 GCA_007116605.1 Tissierellia bacterium | reverse complement strand
AGACACACCGTATGATGTAAGATTTTTTTATGCTTTAGTTTTGCAATCTCTTCTGGAATAGGCTGCCTTGTTTTGCTTGATAATTTTTCAATCAAGTCAAATTCATCCTGATCACTGGATTCAAACAAACCACTATAAACACTTTTAGCAAATTTAAAAGGACTAGCTGTAGATAAAATGACTGTTTTTGAAAGATCCTTCGTCTCATTGATATACTGATGATAAACATTTTGAGCAACAGCTGTATGAGGATCCATCACATAACCAAACTCATGATACACTGAGCGAATGGTTTTTAACGTATCATTCTCATTACAATAACCACTCCAAAAACTATCGTCTAGTTTTTCTTGAATAGCCTGAGATACCTTGTACTTTTTATGTCTCTTTAAATCATCCATCAATTGAGCAATATACTGGTCTTGCCCATTGCTCATGAAATAAATCAGTCTTTCTAAATTACTTGATATAAGAATATCCATTGATGGCGAAATGGTCTTAATAAAAGGTCTATTAATATCATATTCGCCAGTTTGAATAAAGTCTCTCAAAACATGGTTATCATTAGCTGCACATATTAATTTATGAATGGGTAGTCCCATCTGTTTTGCAAGATACCCTGCTAGAATATTGCCAAAATTACCTGTTGGCACCACAAAATTAATCGATTCTCCAACTTGCAAGCCATGATGATTAATAAGTTTAAAATAAGTGGTGAAATAATAAGTGATTTGTGGCACTAATCTTCCAATATTGATGGAGTTAGCTGATGAAAACTTATATCCGTGTTGAGATAATCTTTTGACCATTGTTTCATGACTAAAAATATTTTTAACCCCTGTTTGTGCATCATCAAAATTACCTTCAATGGCTACCACATGTGTATTTGACCCTTCTTGAGTGACCATTTGCTTTTCTTGAACTTGACTGACACCTTCTTTAGGATAAAACACAATAATATCAATGCCTTCTACATCTTTAAATCCTTCTAAAGCAGCTTTACCAGTATCTCCTGATGTAGCTGTTAAGATAAGAATTCGTTCTTTCATGTGACAGTTTTCTTGACTATAAGTCATTAAATAAGGCAAAATGGATAATGCAATGTCTTTAAATGCTAGCGTTTTTCCATGAAAAAGCTCCATCATATACACTGGACCTACTTGTTTAATGGGCACAATTTCTTCTGTATCAAATTTTTCATCATAAGCACCACTAACTGCATGATTTATTTGATCTTGTGTGAAGTCAGTAAAAAATAGCTTCAATATTTCCTTTGCCATGTCTTGATAATTTAGGTCTTTTAACAGGTTTATATCAACTTTAATACCTTGCATGTTTTCAGGTACAAATAATCCACCATCATGGGATAACCCTTTAACAATAGCTTCAGACGGACTGACTTTTGTTTGATTGTTTCTAGTACTTACATATTTCAAATGGCCTTCCTCCCCAAATCTTTTTTTTTAATTTCACTTTATTCTTGTCCAAAGATAGCTTCGACAAAATGATCAACATCAAAAGGTTGCATATCGTCAATTTTTTCACCTAAACCAACATATCTCACGGGTACTTTAAGCTCATTTTGCACTGGAATGACCACCCCACCTTTTGCGGTGCCATCAAGCTTAGTCAGTACAATGCCATCAATCGTAACGACTTCTTGGAATGTCTTAGCTTGAATAATACCGTTTTGTCCCGTTGTGGCATCAACGACTAAAAAGACATCTTTGTGTTCATCATCATATTCTTTATCCACAACTTTAAATATTTTATGCAATTCATTCATTAAGTTCTTTTTATTATGTAATCTTCCTGCAGTATCACAAATCAATATATCGGCTTTTCTAGCCTTGGCAGCTTGTATCCCATCAAATATTACGGCTGCAGGATCACTTCCTTCTTTGTTTGATACCAAATCAACACCGGCACGATCACACCATATTTGTAGCTGTTCTACAGCTGCTGCTCTAAATGTATCTCCCGCTGCCACAATGACTTTTTTACCCATATTCTTGTACCGATAAGCTAGTTTTCCTATGGTAGTGGTTTTACCTACGCCATTCACACCGACAACTAAAATGATTCTAGGCATTAACAAGGTCCCTTCATCAATGGGGACTTCTTTTGACAGGGTTTCTTTTAATAACTGTTTTAGCAACACCATGACTGTTTGGGGATCTTTGATTTTTTCTTCTTTAATTTTTCTTCTAAGTGCTTCAACTAAATCCATTGTTGTGTTAACACCAATATCAGAACTAATAAGAATTTCTTCTAAATCTTCTAACATTTCTTCGTTAGCCACTTGATAAGCTCTAAATACTTGGTTTAGTTTATTGCTTAGGTCGTTTTTTGTCTTTGATAATCCTTGTGTAAATTTCTTAAACAAACTCATAGTCGATCTCCTTAACTTGCATATTCTGATAGTTTTAATGATACTAGTTTTGTCACACCTTGTTCTTCCATCGTTGCCCCATATAAAGTGTCCACATATTCCATGGTTCCTTTACGGTGGGTAATAATTAAAAACTGTGTCTCTTTTGAAAATGTTTTTAAGTATTTAGCGAATCGATGGACATTAGCATCATCTAATGCTGCTTCAATCTCATCTAAGATGCAAAATGGTGTGGGTTTCGTCTTAAGAATTGCAAACAATAAAGCGATTGCTGTTAAAGCTTTCTCTCCACCTGAAAGCAATGAAATCTTATTTAAAGACTTCCCCGGAGGTTGTGCATAAATTTCGATATCACTATTGAGGGCATCTGATTCATCAACTAATAATATATCCGCTTTTCCTCCGTGAAACAAACTAGTAAACACTTGTTTAAAATGACCTCTAATTTTTGAGTATTCTTCTTCAAATTGTTTTTTCATTTTTAGAGTGAGGTCTTTAATGATTTTTTCAAGCTTATCTTTAGCTTCGTAAAGATCTTTTTGCTGTTGACTCAAGAATTGATACCGTTCAGATACTTCTTTGTATTCTTGAATCGCATTGACATTAATGTCTCCTAGTTGGCGAATTTGTTTTTTCATCTCTCTCACTTCTTGATTCAGCCGAGTGATACTAATACTTTCATCCTTATAGGCAATGCTCATGGCATAATTCATGCCATAATCTTCCCAAAGTTGATCTGATAATTGGTTTATTTTGTTATCTATAGATTCAATTTTTAATTTCAAGCCATGGATTTCCACTTGGTCTTCGTTTAATCTTTCGTGTACCTCATTCAGTTCACGTTGTAATGCATAACTTAATTGTTGTTTTTGAGTTTTTAAAGCAACTAATGATAATTTTTCATTTTTTACTATTTCTTGGGTCTTTTGTAATTGATCCAAGGTCACTTTTAATGTGTCTACACTATAAGCTTGATGACTGATTTTTTCTTCAAGTGTTTTTATTTCTTGGTGAACTTGTCTATTTTTTAAATCAAAACCTTTTATTCCTTCTTCTAAATGTTGTTGTTCTTTTAATAAGATGTTTAACTGATTGTTTTGTTCAGAATTTTTTAGCTTTTGATCCATTATTTGTTGCTTTAATTGGTTTACATATTCTTGTGATCTTTGATAAGCTTGATTTTTTTCTGTTATGCTTTTTTCTTTAGTTTCTATTCCAACTTGAATGGTTTCAATAGATTTTAACAAAGCATCTTTTTCTATAAAATACTTAAGCTTCTCATCATCTGACAGATTAATACTCTCAATAATTCGCTTCATAGTATGTGAAATCTCTTCTTGTTCATTGTTCATGTAATTCAATTCAGTTTTTAACTGCACAATTTCATTTTGAAAAAACTGTATCTTTTGACTTGAATCAGATTGCAACCTTTCTAGTCCCAATTGTTTCTCAGCCATTTGCTGTAAACTTAAGTGAATGTTATTTTTTTGATTTTCTAATGATGTTATCTCATCATCCAATTCAGCAACTTCTCTTTTTCGACCAATTAACACATCTTGATTTTTCCCAATTGAACCTCCTGTAATTGATCCTCCAGCATTGATAACTTCTCCTTCAATGGTAACAAAGCGAAGACTATAACCTATTTTTTTTGCACATTTTACAGCATTTTCAATCGTATCTGTTAATACAACACGTCCAAGTAAGAATCTAATAACTGATGCATACTGTGGATTAAAACGAGTCAATTGATCAAATGTGCCCAAGCATCCAGGCATGTTTAATATTTTTGATTCAGCTACACTTAGTGATCTTGCCTGAATGGTATCTAAGGGCAAAAAAGTCACACGCCCTAGCTGATGTTTTTTTAAGTAATTTATAATTTCAGCAGCATCCTTTTCTTGATAAATCAAGACATTTTGCACTGAATTTCCTAATGCAATACTTAAGGCCGTCTCATATTCTGCCTTTGTTTCAACTACGCCTGCTATTACATCAATCATTGCCTT
>SKID01000083.1 GCA_007116605.1 Tissierellia bacterium | reverse complement strand
TCAATTTCATTAGTCATAAATTCACCCCATATACACTTTAGCACATGGGGTGATTATTTATATCAAAATGCTTTAAAAACGACTTCAACTTTGTACAAACTGTTTTCCAAATCTAAACATACGGGGCAAATCTTTTCAAACTTTCTTCAAACTTTTCAAACTTTCTTCAAAAACTACAACAGTTACCTCAAAAGGAGTCTCAAATTATTCTACTGTTACGGATTTTGCCAGGTTTCTCGGTTTATCAATATCACAATCTCGATGCAAAGCCGCATAGTAAGATAATAACTGTGCGGGTATGACGGATACTAAAGGAGCTAAATATTCGTGCACATCTCCGATAATAATCTGATCCGTCTTACTGCTAAGTCGTTTTAGTGACATTGTAATCACTGCAGCACCTCGTGCTTTTACTTCTTTGATATTACTTCTTGTATTGAGATTAATCCCTTCTTGGGTGATAATAGCAATGACAGGGGTATTATCTTCAATTAAAGCAATGGTACCATGTTTGAGTTCTCCTGCTGCAAAGCCTTCAGTTTGTATATAAGAGATTTCTTTTAGTTTTAGCGCTGCTTCAAGACAAGTATAATAATCCACATGTCTACCAATATAGAAACAATTTCTTGTAGTTGCCAAATAAGTTCTTGCTAGTTGATCATACAGCTCTTTATTATCACAAAGAGCCTCCATCACATTCGCCGCAATGGATAGTTCCTTTAACATATCAATATCACAAGTGACTGCCACTTTGCAGGCTAAAATGGCTAACACTGCAATCTGGGCTGTATATGCTTTTGTTGAAGCTACTGCGATTTCTGGTCCTGCGTGTAATAAAAGTTGATACTGAGTCTCACGATACAATGTGGACCCTTTAACATTGGTAATCGAAAGGGTCGGATATCCCATTTCCTTCACTTTTACAAGAACAGCTCTACTGTCTGCTGTCTCGCCGCTTTGGGATATAAACACAAAGAAAGGTCGTTCACTCAATAGCGGTGTATTGTAAACAAACTCACTGGAAACATGGATTTCTGTTGGTTTACTTGCTACTTTTTCTAAAAGATGTTTGCCTACTAAACCCGCATGATAACTCGTTCCGCATGCTACAATATAGACCCTGTCACTTTGTCGAATGGCTGATAAAATATTCTCATCCATTGACAATTGACCCATCTCATTTTGATAATTGGCAATAATTCTTCTTAGGACAAAAGGTTGTTCGTCAATTTCTTTTAACATGTAGTGGGGGTAAGTTCCCTTTTCAATGTCTGTGGCATCTAACTCACCAATATAGTAATCTCGATTGATCGTCATCCCAAAGAGATTGTAAATGGTTATGTTTTCTTTTGTAATCACTGCGAACTCTTTGTCATGTAATTCATAAAACTGGTTAGTATGATGAATCATGGCCATAGCATCACTGCCCACCATATTAAAGCCTTCCCCCTTACCAATGAGTAGGGGTGATTTATTCTTGGCAACGTAGATGACTTCAGGGTTTTCTTGATCTAAAATGGCTAATGCATAAGACCCTTCAATTAATGTCAAGGTATAGCGAATAGCTAATGGCACTTCTTGTCCTTCATCTACAAATTTTTGAATCATTTGAACGACCACTTCTGTATCCGTGTCGCTTTCAAACTTGGTATCTTTTAAATACTCTAATCGTAATGCATCTTCATTTTCAATAATGCCATTATGCACTAGTGTAAATCGCTTAGTTGAACTTTGATGAGGGTGAGAATTCACTTTATTTGGTTTGCCATGAGTCGCCCATCTGGTATGACCAATACCAACCGTTCCTTTTACCCCAAAGTCCACCACATTTCTTAAATGAGCGATACGTCCCTTATCTTTGTAGATATTAATGCCATTGCCATTTAATATGGCTATTCCTGCAGAGTCATATCCTCTATATTCCAATTTTTCTAAACCTGATAATATGGTTTCTTTCACATCTTGATTCCCAATATATCCTACAATTCCGCACATAAAAATATCTCCTTTGATTGATTCAATCATAGTTTTTGAGATTGACCTGATTTTTGTCCCAAAAATCACTTTTTGGTTTTAATCATGTCCTGCTGTGCTCTCTTGGCACCGTGGGGCATCCGCCGAAATTTCGATACTCCCCATCCTCGTCAACTTGAGTCAATTCCGACCCAACTCAAGTTCGGGCGCTATAACTATTCATCAGCAGAGTCAGTTGCTGCGTTTCAGTTGCACATCTCTCCTTTCAAATAATCTATCGCCTATTTCAGCCATCAACACTGAGAAGAAAATCACAACAAATCCAACGATCATGATGCTATTGTACCCCTCACTTAATAACCAGATTGCTAAAAGGCTTCCAAAAACAGCTTCCAAACTTAAAATAATGGCAGCATGGGTTGCTCCAGTAAATTTTTGAGCTGTTGTTTGTAGTGAAAAACATAGAAAAGTACTAAACAGACCTAAATAAATGGTCCCACTTAATCCACTCACTGTGATCGGCTGGATTTGTGGATCTATCAGCAAGGTTGACGTAAAAAACAATGCACAAAAGAACATCTGAACCATATTCAGTATGATCGGATCTTTATCTTGAACAAGATAACTGGTGGCCACAATGTGACACGCAAAAAAGAAAGCTCCTAATAAAGTCAAGCCATCACCAATATTAAATGTGCCTAGTTCACTAAAGTCAACGGTTAATAGTGAAACCCCTACTAACATCATAAAAGCTGCTATTAAGTTGTTTTTTTTAGGTGGTTGTTTAATGGTTAACCAATAAATAAAGGGGACCATCACCACGCCTGTACTAGTAATAAAAGCATTGTTGCCAGCAGTTGTAAATTGTATTCCGTATGTTTGAAAAATGTAGCCAGTGGATAAAAAGATGCCCATTATCACACCTGCTTTAATATACTTTTTATCGATTGTCTTTAATCGCTTTCTAAAAAAAATAAGCGCCATTATGGATGCTACGATAAATCGATAAGACATAATCTGCATAGGTGATAAAGAATCTAGCGTACTTTTTGTGGCGACAAATCCACTGCCCCAAACAAAGGCTACGATAAGCATCATGATGTCTGCTTGTTTTGGTGTATATGTTTTCATTGTTTTCTCCTGTCTATGTGCCTCTATCATATTGTATCTTTTTATGCATAAAAGTCAATAGACAGATGAATAATTCAAACTAAAAAAGCGCCGAAGCGCTTTTTTAGTTTCTTTTTAGATTTTCAACAAACCCAATTCTCATAAAATCAAGAAAGTTATAGAGTCTCTTTTTCATGTCTATTTCTTCTTGTCCTGTTAAAATAATTTGATTGACACCTTTTGTAATAGCAACTGCTAGTGTTTGACACAGGCTGTTGCGTTCCTCATCAGATAATGACATGTTTTCATTAAAGTTTTGAGCAATAATGCTTAAATTCTCAGCCAAATATGAAGCTAAGGGTCTTTCTACATTATACTTGCTTTTTGACTTTCCTGAAGATTTAATTAAAATCACAAATACATCTTCATTGCCTTCATAGATATCAACAAATTTGTCGATGCAGTTTCTTAATCTCTCGAAAACTTCATCAATTGATTCACCGTGCTTACACTCGTCCATAATGGACACGACTTTTTCCGCCAAATCTTTGACTATCATGTCAAATAACTCTTCTTTGTTTTTGAAATACCGATAAATATTACCAACCGAAATATTGGCTTCATCAGCAATTGTATTCATTGATGCTTTATTATAGTCATTTTCCTTAAAAGTTCTTATGGCGGAACTGACGATTTTTTTTCTTACTTCTTCCTTCAATACCTGAGGCATCTTGAACCTCCATTCTTTTTTTGTTTATATTGTATCACTTTTTTGATCATTAGTCAAATAATAAATTGTTCGTTAATTTTTTCGCTATTGAAAATGCTAGTTGTAGATTATATCCTCCTGTCTCACCATCAAAATCGAGGATTTCTCCAATAAAGTGCAAATGGGGATTTTGCTTCCAAGAAAAGGTCTCTAGGTCCACATCTTCTATCGAGACACCTCCTGCGGAAATCATCCCTTTATCAAAACCTCGAACCTCTTGTATGTAACAGCTGTCTGCCTTCAGTCCCAAGGCCATTCCTTTTATTTCTTCTTTTGAAATCTCTGCACCTTTTTTCTTTACTGCCATGTTGTGCTTGTGAGCTATTGCATCCATTAACCTTTTGGGAATGGGTATGGCAAGCTCTAAAATCGATTGCCACTCTTTCTTGGGTAATTGATTACAGTATTGCTTCATGGTCTCAACGACTTTTTCTATAGACCATTGAGGCAAATAGTCAAACACCAATTGAGTATCTGGAACCATGTTTCTGGAGTGATTTAGGATTAATGGTCCTGTTAATTCAGTCGGGATAAACAACAAATCTCCCTTCTTTTTTAAAGGACCTGTGCCTGG
>SKID01000378.1 GCA_007116605.1 Tissierellia bacterium | reverse complement strand
TTTGTTCTTCTTGAAAGGTTTCCATGGGAACCAATCCGTTGGAGGTTGCTTTGTGATTAAGCTTCATGCATCCTTCAAAAAGAAACTTATTTGCTTCTTCAAGCGTATGGAATTTGTCATTCCCCGGCTCACTGAATACTTTTCTTCTAACATATTCTACACTTCTTTCAACGTGGCCTTTCTCATTGCCTTTGGCGATATTTGTAAACCTAAAGTTGAATCCATAGTATATTGATAATTCTGTTAATGCTTTTGTTGGCTCTTTTTCATACAATCCAACAAATTTCTTAACGGCCACTCTCATATTATCATAGACCATTGTTTTAAAATTACCTTTGCAAAACGAGAAAAATTCTGCGTGGGACTGTTGAAATGCTGGCGTATCTTGAGTTTTAAAAAGCATGGAATATCTGATTCCACTTTTGGCAGAAGTAAATACAGCCATTTGATAAGCTTTGTATCCTGATTCTCCTATATCTAATTTTGCTGTACCCCAGTCAAATTCACACACATCTCCAAGAGCATATTCCTGCCTTATGAAAGCTTCACGATGCTTGTCTTCAATTGTTTTCACCAATCGCTTCACTGTTGAATAGCTGATATTAAAACTTTGCTTTAGCAGGTGTTCATGAATATCAATTTTCCTCATTGGTTGCTTTGACATCCCGTTTGCACGTCGCCATTCATTCATTTTCAAACATTCTTCAATGGTTTCAATCATCTTAGATGTGACCTTATTTGGTCCTCTTTTTTCAGAATTGTATTTTGGTTTTTCAACTATGGCTTGAATCAATTCTCTTGTATCAATTCCTGGATTCTCCAATAAAAGTTGTTGTTTTTGATTGGCATACTCAGTGACATATTTATTTACAGTATCTTTACTCATGCCGAGTTCACTGGCAATACTTCGATTGCTCATACCTTCTATATGTTTAAGTATGATGCTTTGTTTTTGATTCAATTTGATCACTTCCTTTTCGTCCTCCTCCCAGTTTATACTGAAAGGATACCATATTTTCTTGTGAAAGTGACCTAATTTCAATGAGCGTTACTAGTAAATCGAGCCGCCGATCTGTGAATCTCCAGTCGGGCTACGCCCTCCTTCCGATTCACAGATCGGAATATTTCAAACTAAACATATTTTATTTAATGTGATGAACTAATTCGCTGTTATTTAAATTTATTCGTTTGTTTTTTTGTCTCTTTTTAGTTGCACTGATATTGACCTACTTTTCGATGAGCCCGCTGACCTAATTTTAGATTAGCATAAACAGAATACTCCCACTTCAAATATTTCAATGCGATAGCGAGAAATATTAAGTGGTGAGATGAATGCTTGTCCTGCACTTGCAAATCTTTTAATTGCTTTTACTGAATATTGACCTTTCTAGTAAAATGTAGTATGATATGCTTTGGAAAGGTGGTGAAAACTATGTATCTATGTGTTAAGCAACAGTTAAAAAAACTATCTAAAGAAGATTATCTAAACCTAAAAGAATTAAGTCATATCGCTAAGAACTTGTATAACGAAGGTCTATATAATGTTCGACAATACTATTTTCAAGAGAAAGAGTATCTTAATTACCCTAAAAATTACAATCTCTGTAAAAGTAGTGAAAATTACAAAACATTAAATAGTAATATGGCACAACAAATTCTTAAAGAAGTAGATGGAGTTTTCAAGTCCTTTTTTGGCTTAATAAAACTTGCTAAAAAGGGAAGTTACAATTTCAAAGATATAAAACTTCCAAAATATCTTGAAAAAGATGGTTTTGCAACTCTTGTAATAGGTTTTGTAAGAATCAAAGAGAATAAACTTATAATACCTTATTCTAATACCTATAAAAAAGAACATAAACCTATTGAAATCAATATTCCGCCTATATTGCTTGATAAAAAGATTAAAGAGATTAGAATTATTCCTAAATCAAATGCAAGGTTCTTTGAAATTCAATATACTTATGAAGTCGTTGAAGAACAAAGAGAATTAAACAACCAAAAAGCACTTGCAATAGATATTGGAATTAACAATCTAGCTACTTGCGTAACCAACGAAGGTAAATCATTCATCATTGATGGCAAACGTCTTAAATCAATTAATCAGTGGTACAACAAGCAAAACTCTAAATTACAAAGTATCAAAGATAAGCAGAAAATTAAAGGTATCACTAACAAGCAAAGTAATATAATCAACAATAGAAATAATGCTATTAATGATTATATTAACAAGACTTGTAGATACATTATTAATTATTGTCTTGATAATGAAATTGGCACACTTGTAATTGGTTACAATGAAACCTTGCAGAAAAACAGCAATTTAGGTAAAAAGAATAATCAAAACTTTGTTAGTATTCCAGTTGGAAATATTAAAGAAAAACTTGAATATCTTTGTAAATTGTATGGAATTAACTTTTTAAAACAAGAAGAAAGCTATACTTCAAAAGCTAGTTTCTTTGACAAAGATATAATTCCAAAATATAGTGAATACAATCCAGTAAATCAAACATTCTCAGGTAAAAGAGTTAAGCGTGGTTTGTATGTAACTAAAACTGGATATTCTTTCAACGCAGACCAAAATGGTGCGTTGAATATCCTGAATAAAAGTAGCGTTGTGGACTTAACCGTCCTATACAGTAGAGGCGATGTGGATACGCCAATTAGAATAAGGATTGCCTAGTAATAGGTGGAAACTTAAATGTCAATCTTCTAATGAAGCTCCCACTTCAAAATTCATTAGAATTTAAGTGGCGAGTAGTTCACTATCTTGAATGCAATTAATTTATGGTATAATAGACGAAAAAGTAGGAGGATTGTAATGACTGTAAAGGCAACATACCTTTTACCTCACCCCCCTTTACTGATCCCAGAAATAGGAAAAGGTGAAGAGAAAAAAATCAACAAAACAATTCAAAGTATGTATCACATAGTCGAAAAAATTTCAGAAATTCAACCGGATACAATGGTGTTTATCACTCCCCATGGTCCCTTATTTCAAGATGCCATAACAATACACTATAGTCCCCAATTAAAGGGAGATTTTAAGGGGTTTAGGATTAATAATATTCATTTAGAGTGTCGTAATGATTTGGAATTTGTTGAGTTTCTTGACGATTTGAGTTTTGATAATGATATTCCTGTAGCATTAGTGGATGATCAGTTTAAGAAGAACTATCAGGTAGATAGTCGCTTAGATCACGGTGTGACTGTCCCTTTATACTTCTTTAAAAAAGCTTCTTTTTCTGCCAAAGTTGTGGTCATTACCTATGGTTTATTGGATGAAATTTCTTTATATCGATTTGGTCAACTGATTCAAAGTACAGCAAAGCAACTTCAAAGAAAAATAGTTGTGATAGCAAGCGGAGATTTATCACATAAATTGACCCCTTTTGCACCAGCGGGTTATTCAGATAAAGGAATTAAGTTTGATGAAATCATGATGCAAAACTTTAAATCAGACAACCGATTAGGTTTTTTCAGCATGCAAAGAGATTTTATTGAAGAAGTGGGAGAATGTGGTTTACGATCTGTTCAAATTATGTTGGGAACAGTACATGGATTAAAGACTAAAAACCAAGTATTGTCTTACGAAGGTCCTTTTGGTGTGGGATATGGATGCGTTATGATGGATGTTGAAGGAGTGGCAGATATGAGTTCTTTCGAGAATGAAATCAAAAACATTCGATTAAATCTTAAAGTTGAAGCACAGTCAAATGAAAGCGAACCTGTTCGAATAGCTAGAAAATCTTTAGAAACATGGATAGCCCATAAAAGAGAATTAAGAGTAGATGAACTAGGTGAAAATACTTTAATGACTCAAAAATCAGCAGGAGTCTTTGTGTCTTTAAAAAAACATGGTGAGTTAAGGGGATGTATTGGAACGATTTACCCACAAAAGACATTATTAGTCGAGGAAATTATTCAAAATGCCATTAGTGCAGGTTGTTATGATCCGAGGTTTTCACCTTTAACAAAAGAGGAAATGACAGACTTAGTTTATAGCGTTGATATTTTATCTGAACCAGAAGAAGTAGAAGACAAGAGCAAATTAGACCCCAGTATGTATGGAGTCATTGTGGCAAAAGACCACAAAAAAGGCTTACTGCTACCAAACTTAGAAGGAATTGATTCAGTAGAAGAACAACTTAATGTGGCTTTAAGAAAGGCGGGGATTCATCCTTGGGAATCCTATCAAATCTTCAGATTTAAAGTCGAACGCTATCAGTAGGTATCAAGATGAAAAAAGCATTGTATTGGCAGAAAGAACAAAAATCATATATTAAGTGCATATTATGCCCTCATCATTGTATCATAGGGGATGGCAAAACAGGAATATGTAAGCAACGACTAAACAATAATCAAACATTATATACAATGAATTACGGAAAGATCACTTCATGTGCAATAGATCCCATTGAAAAAAAACCTCT
>SKID01000285.1 GCA_007116605.1 Tissierellia bacterium | reverse complement strand
TTTATCCATGTGTTCCAATTATGTAGATGTTCGAAAAGCAGAAAGTGCACTTAGAGATATTGCCTTGATATGCATGAAATACTCAAATCGATTTAATTAATGTTCAGGAACAAGAACGATAAGTTCGAAAAAACGAACATTTTCTAATATGATCGATCCTTGTAGAGCCTTAAACCCTTTAGAATAAGGGTTTTTATTTTTTGGCATGACCTTTGCATTAAGGGTAAGTGAAAAGAAATCGTTTACAAGGAGGTGAATACGTGTTAGTGACAAAAGGGGAAGCTTTTGAAAAAATCAACAATGTCATTCCAGATGCAATTATCGATCTCAAGTATGCAACGAAGAATAACTTTGTAGGCGAAGTAGTTTATGATGATCATTATGACTGCTTAAGAGTATCGACTTTAGAAAAATTAGCAACGGCAGCTAAGATACTAAGAGAAAAGCACTATCGAATGATTATCTGGGATGCATACAGACCTTTAAAAGTTCAGAAAATTTTCTGGGATATTGTAGGTGATGAAGATTTTGTAGCACCACCAGAAAGGGGATCTAAGCATAATAGAGGCTGTGCAGTCGATGTGACCTTAGCTAATATGGCGGGTGAAGAATTATTAATGCCGACACACTTTGATGATTTTTCAGAGCAAGCCAGATCAGACAGAAAAGATTTGCCAAAAGACATTGAGAAACGACTGAAAGATTTACAAGAAGCCATGATTCAAGCAGGTTTTGAATATGATGTCAACGAATGGTGGCATTTTGTGGATCAAGATTGGAAAAAACATGAACTTATCTAAAATTATTGGAGGATACAATGGAGATTGGTATTTTATCACTATTACCACCTGTGTTAGCGATTGTATTAGCGTTAGCATTTAAGAATGTTTTTATCGCTTTATTTATGGGCGTTTTTTCAGGTCAATTGATTTTGGCAGGATGGAATCCTGTATCAGGAATCAATAATACCCTTTATGCATTTATCAAAACTTTCGAAAGCAATAGCAATGTCATCGTACTTTACTCAATTATGTTCATTGGTGGGATTACTTATGCCATAGAACAATCAGGCGGTATTGGTGGCTTTATTGATTACATGACACAAAAAAGAGCCATCATTAAATCTAAAAAAGGCGCGAATATGTTTACTTGGATTTTAGGTGTGCTCGTCTTTACATCAGGAACCCTAAGTGCCCTTGTCACAGGAGCGGTTTCTAGACCTATTAATGATGCCATGAAAGTGCCTCATGAAAAATCATCTTTTATCGTTCACACTACCACTACACCGGTTTCAGTCCTTATTCCATTAAGTGGATGGGGAGCCTTTATGATTGGTTTAATAGAAGCTAATGGCGTAGAAAATGGTGTTGCTGTATTATGGCAATCCATAACCCTTAACTTTTATTGTTTAATAGCGGTATTAGCCATTCCAATTTTAACCCTCATAGGTAAAGACTTTGGGCTAATGAAAAAAGCTGAAGAAAGAGCTGAAAAAACAGGTTTGTTAGATGATCCAGAAACAGCAAAAACAGTAACACCTGCTAATGTAAGCTTAGAAGATCAACTTAAAAACAAAACAACACCCATGAACTTAATTGCCCCACTAGGCACATTAATTTTGACCATTCTAGTTGTTTTGACGATAACAGGTGAAGGAAACTTGACACGTGGTGCAGGGATGCAGGCATTAGTATGGGGAGTTTTTGTTGCCTTAGTAGTAGCTGGTGTGATGTATATATCACAAAAGATATTTACATTTGATGAATACGTCTCAACTGTTTTAAAAGGTGGTGGCAATGTATTATCTATGGTTATTGTACTAATCTTTGCTTTCGCAATGGGCGCAACTGTAAGAGGATTAGATACTGGACCGTATTTAGCGAATGCTTTATCTGGCATTTTAACACCTGCTTTATTGCCAGCCATTATTTTCATCATTAGTTGTTTAATTTCATTCTCAACAGGGACATCCACAGGAACGATGACCATTATGATGGCACTAGCCATGCCTATGGCATTAACAATGGATGTGAATATACCTTTGACAGCCGCCGCAGTATTTGGAGGTAGTATATTTGGAGATCACTCTTCTCCGATTTCAGATACAACGATAATGGCCTCATCTACAACAGGAGCAGATGTAATGGATCATATTCGATCACAGCTACAGTATACTTTATTCTTTGCAGCTGCAACCATCGCTTTGTATGTAGTCTTTGGGTTTATTATGTAGCCAAACCAAAATCATAAATAGATTCCACCTAAAGCGAAACGTAGTATCATGCGTTTCGTTTTAAGTTTGAAAAAATCACAAAGGATCAAAAATATATTTTGTGAAAAGATTGTCAAAAGATTGACAAACAAAAAATATATGCTATACTATTGATAGAATCTTCGGGGCAGGGTGAAATTCCCGACCGGCGGTAATAGTCCGCGAGCCAATTGGCTGAACTGGTGTAATTCCAGTACCGACAGTAAAGTCTGGATGGTAGAAGAGGATTATTTATTGTGATTCCGTCTACATGCCTCTGAGGAAATCAGAGGCTTTTTGAATGCCTCTGGAAAAATCAGATGGGAGGTATTGTCATGAGTGACAAAACAAATGTAATGAAAAGAGGTTACGTAAAGGACCTAACAAAAATAGCCATGCTTTCAGCAGTGGCTGGCGTATTAATGATCATCAGCACACCTTTATGGTTCGCACCCAGCTTTTATAAGATGGATTTTAGCGAAGTGGCTGTTTTGATCGGAGGGTTTGCATTAGGCCCTGTAGCAGCCATTATCATTGAATTCATCAAAATCATGATTAATTTTGTGTTAAATGGGACTACTACAGGTGGTGTTGGAGAAGCAGCCAACTTTTTAATTGGATGTTCGCTAGTTGTACCAGCATCCTATATCTACCACAAGAAAAAGACCTTCAAATCAGCAATCATTGGTTTATCAGTGGGGATTGTATCAATGGCTATCTTTGCAGCATTAGCCAATTATTTCGTCTTATTACCTGTCTACGCAAGAGTTTATGGTGTACCCATCCAATTCTTTGTAGATATGGGAGCAGCCATTAATAGCAATATCACTAATTTACAAAGCTTTATCCTTTACGCAGTAGTGCCATTCAATTTATTTAAAGGGATTGTGGTATCAGCTGTAACCGTACTAGTCTACAAAAAGGTTTCAACCATATTGCACAGATAACCTAACAAAAGCCACTTAGAAATATCACTAGGTGGTTTTTTTATGAATTAAGAATAAAAACAAGCCAATGGATTAATAGATGGTTGCTAAATGAGACTAAAATTTTTCATTGATGTCATTAACAAAAATAGGTATAATAGATAGAGTTCTCACACTATACCCAAAATCGTTAAAGACGAAAGGAAAAAAATGATCTACACAATCAACCAATTAGAAGCCACAGAACACTTAGGGAAAGCGCTAGCTATCTGTAGTGGACCTGGAGGGATTATTACCTTACAAGGGGAACTAGGCGCAGGGAAAACCACCCTGTCTCAATTCATAGGAAAACACTTAGATGTTACCGAATCGATTACAAGCCCTACTTTCAGCATCATCAAAGAATATGAAGGACGGATTCCTTTTTACCATATGGATGCCTATCGGATTCAAGAGATAGATGAACTCTATGAACTTGATATTGACAAATATTTATATTCACAAGGAGTCATCATTATAGAATGGCCAGAAATATTGCAAGAAATATTACCAGAAAACCATATCAAAATCACGCTAACATTTAACTATCAACAAGGAACCAGAGAAGCTTACATTGAAGGTAAAGGCATCTATTATGAGTGTTTAAGAAAGGAATTAAAAAAAGATGAAAATACTGGGGATTGAATGCTCAGGACAAGCCGCATCATGTGCAGTCACCCAAGAGGGTTTTTTACTAGGAGAAGCCACCTTAAATGATGGGATGACCCATTCACAAAAGCTCATGCCATTAATTGTCCAATTGCTAGAAAATCTAAACATTAACCTATTAGACATACAACATATTGCCATCAATCACGGACCGGGATCTTACACAGGTCTTAGGATTGGTGCTGCTATTATGAAAGGTTTAACATTTGACAAAGCCACCCAAGTAGTGGGTATCCATAGCACTAGGGCACTAGCCTACAACTTAAAGTGGGCAAACTCATTGATTGTGCCTATGATTGATGCAAGATCCACAAGAGCTTTTACAGCTTTGTATCAATCAGACCAAAAGGAATTATACGAAGTGATGCCTCCCCATTTAAAAGAAGTAGAAGAAATCATTGAAGAACTAGAGAAAATGGGAAAACCTTTTGTTTTACTGGGAGATGGGGCTAGAAAACACGGAGAGGTGATGATTAAAGCACTTTCAACAAAAGGGGTTCAGGGTATTTTGTCAAATCCTTTAGATGATGTGATTAAAGCCTCCACGCTATGCATACTGGGTGAACAAATGATTACAAATGGATTTG
>SKID01000194.1 GCA_007116605.1 Tissierellia bacterium | reverse complement strand
TGCAGCAACAGAAGAAAAACAGCAAAAAAACTTATATGAGTCTAGAATTGAGATGCTAGAAAAACTAAGCACAACCAGTTCTGAGTTATCAGATGCATTTTTAAGATTACAAAACAATATTGGTTTAAACATTAACAATGCTAATATGCGAATGAATGATAGTATTAATCATTACTTTAGTCAGCTGAATAGTCGTTTAGAGGAAAACTTAGATAAAATGAATAAACGTGTTGATATGCGACTGAACGAAGGATTCGAAAAGACCAATCAAACGTTTAATAATATCATTGAAAGATTATCGAAAATTGATGAAGCCCAGAAGAAAATTGACCACTTGTCTACAGATATCGTTTCTTTACAAGCGGTCTTAACCGATAAAAAAAGCAGAGGAACTTTTGGTGAAGTACAACTGAATATGATACTAAAATCGATATTTGGAGATAAAAACGACCGTATCTTCGAGTTGCAAAAACAGATGCCAAATCAGACCATTGTAGATGCTGTCATTCATGTACCAGATCCTGTAGGAATGATTCCAATTGACTCGAAATTTCCATTAGAAAACTATCAAAAGATGCTAGATAGGGCATTAACTGAACTAGAACGAAATCGACATGAAAAATTGTTCCGAGGGAATTTGAAAAAGCATATCCAAGACATTAGCGATAAATATATCATAGAGGGATATACGTCTGAGCAAGCCATTATGTTTTTACCTGCAGAAGCTATATTTGCAGAAATTAATGCTTATCATCAAGATTTGATCGAGTTCGCTAGAGAAAAAAAGGTTTGGCTGACTTCACCAACAACATTAATGTCTGTTTTATCAACGATTCAAATTGTGCTTAAAAACATGGAAAGAGATCAGTATACCCATATTATCCATGAAGAACTAAAGAAATTAGGTCAAGAGTTTTCTAGATATCAAGAAAGATGGAACGCTTTAGCAAAAGATATCGATAAAGTTACCAAAGATGTGAAAGACATTCACATTACTTCAGGTAAAATAGGGAATCGATTTAACCAGATTTCAAATGTAGAAATTGAAGATCCAATAGAAATTGAATCATAAACTCAATCAATAAATATTATGGAGGTTAACAATGGCAACAAAAAATGATATTTTTGAACAAGGGATGGAAGCCCCTGACTTTCAACTAATGGGAAGTGACGGCCAATCATATCAATTATCTGATTATCGAGGGAAGAAAGGAGTCGTCTTATTTTTTTATCCCAAAGATAACACACCAGGATGCACGACTGAATCTTGCGAGTTCAAGGAAATATATGATGAGATTCGTGATTTAGGTTATGAATTATTAGGGATTAGTCGTGATAGCCTATCTTCACACCACCGATTTATCGACAAATATGAACTTCCTTTTGTCTTGCTCAGTGATGAAGATAAAAAAGTGCATGAAGCTTATGCTGTTTGGCAAGAGAAGAATATGTATGGCAAAAAGACGATGGGTGTGGTCCGTTCAACTTTTGCAGTGGATGTGGAAGGTAAGATTCTAAAAGAATTTAGAAATGTGAAGGCAAAAGGACATGCATTGAAAGTTTATGAATTTCTGAAAAACAGTTGAAAACGTTTATTTCATATTGCACCTTAGCATTATTTCGTATAAAATAGATTGAAAGCTTAAAGTAGACAAGGGAGGAAAAGAATGAAGAGTTACAGCACAGACAAAATTCGAAACATTGCATTATTAGGGCATGGTGGATGTGGGAAGTCAACTTTGGTAGAAGCCATGTTATTTGCATCTAAAGCCATAAAAAGAATGGGAAATATCGATGACAAAAATACAGTATCAGATTTTGATAAAGAAGAAAAAGAACGTGGTTTTTCTATTGGTACAAGTATTATACCGATTGAGTTTGAAGACCATAAATTAAACATTCTAGATACACCTGGATATTTTGACTTTATTGGAGAGGTCTACGGTGCATTAAGAGTTTCTACAGGGGCAATTATTGTGGTAGATGCTTCATCAGGTGTGGAAGTAGGAACAGAAAAAGCATGGGACTTAACAGAAGAACATCAAATCCCACGGATGATATTCTTAAACAGAATGGATAAAGAAAACGTTAAATTTGATAAAATCATGGATGATTTACGAGAAAAACTTGGCAAAAAGGTTGTGCCGTTTGCAGTACCTATTGGTGCTGAAAAAGATTTTCAAGGATATGTGGATATCATTTCTTTAAAAGCAATGGTGTTTAATGGAACCCAGTGCGAATTAGGAGAAGCTCCTGCTGAAGCGATGGAAAGAGCAGAAGAACTTCGAGCAGAATTAATGGAGTCGGTAGCTGAAACGGATGAAGCTTTGATGGAAAAGTTTTTCGATGGGGAAGAGTTTACTGACGAAGAAATTCGTCAAGGATTAAAAACTGCTGTTAAACATGGGGATTTAGTGCCTGTAGTTGTAGGGACAGCGCTTAAGACTATTGGTGTTAGAGAAATGATGAGATTAACAATGCATTATTTCCCAAGTGATTTAGAAACTGAACCTGCGAAGGCTAAAAAAGGCGATGATGTGGTTGAAGTGAAAATTGACAAAGATGCACCTACATCAGCATTTGTTTTTAAAACAATTGTAGACCCTTATGTGGGGAGAATTTCTATCTACAAAGTAATGACTGGGTCCATCAAAAAAGATTTAGATGTTTTAAATGTTAATAAATCAGAAACAGAGAGATTGAGTAATATATTCCATTTAAGAGGAAAAGAACAAATAGATACAGGTGAAATTATTGCAGGTGATATTGCAGCTTGTTCCAAGTTACAGTATACAGAAACAGGTGACACTTTAGCACTAAAATCAAATCCGATTCAGTTTGACGCAATTGAATATCCTAAACCTTGTTTGTTCATGTGTGTAGAACCAAAATCAAAAGATGATGAAGAAAAAATTGGTCAAGCGTTGAACCGATTAACTGATGAAGACCCGACTTTTGTGGTTGAACGAAACACTGAAACCAAGCAATTGTTAATCGGTGGACAAGGCAATATGCAGTTGTCAGTCATTGTTAACAAAATGAAAAACACATTCAATGTAGATGTAGACCTATCTGATCCGAGAGTGGCTTATCGTGAAACGATAAAAGGAAAATCAGATGTGCAAGGAAAGCATAAAAAGCAGTCTGGCGGTGCGGGACAGTATGGAGATATACATGTTAGATTTGAACCTTCAGATCAAGACTTTGAGTTTAATGAAGAAATTTTCGGAGGCTCTGTTCCTAAACAATATATTCCTGCAGTTGAAAAAGGACTGAGAGAGTCTTTAGATAAGGGTGTATTGGCAGGCTATCCTGTTGTTAACTTAAAAGCGACTTTATATGATGGCTCGTATCACAATGTTGACTCTAGTGAGATGGCATTTAAGGTTGCAGCATCCCTAGCTTTCAAAAAAGGTTTAAAAGAAGCGAAGCCAATTCTACTAGAACCGATAATGTCAGTGAAAATTGTTATCCCTGAAGAATACATGGGTGACATTATGGGAGACATGAATAAACGAAGAGGTAGAATACTTGGTATGGAGCAAACTGCAGGTGGAAAGCAAGTAGTTATGGCAGAAGCACCACAATCTGAAATGTTTAAATATGCTATCGATTTGAAATCTATGACTCAAGCTCGCGGTAGTTTTGAAATGTCTTTCTTAAAATATGAAGAACTTCCAGCTAACTTAGCAGAAAAAGTGATTGAAGAAGCAAACAAAGAAGACTAAATTTGCGATGAAATTTAAAACAAAGATGCCGTTGATGAGAAATCGACGGCATCTTCTCGTATTCTTTCATCTTGTATAGTGATAGTGGTCATCAGGATTGACCGATAGTTAGGTTTGAAATTTTTTTTGTGGATTGTGACTATATATGATAGAATGAGTAAATCAATGTTAAGGAAGGAACAATCATGAATTTGACAGAACTAAACAGCAAACAATATGAAGCGGTGACCCATATAGAAGGCCCTGCATTAGTCATTGCGGGTGCGGGGAGCGGTAAAACCAGAGTGCTAACTCATCGGATAGCGAATTTAATATTTAATCATCAAGTCGATCCCCATCGCATTTTAGCGATTACTTTTACTAATAAAGCAGCTAATGAAATGAGAGAAAGAATTGAGTTATTGATTGAAAGGGAAGCTTCATCCATGTGGGTAGGTACTTTTCATTCTATTTGTGTGCGGATTCTAAGAAGCCATATTGAAAAATTAGGTTATTATAAAAGTTTTGCAATTTTTGATACGGACGATCAAAAAATGGTGATCAAAGATGCGATTTTAGATTTAAACTTAGACTCTAAAGATTATGATATGAACACATTAAGAGGAATCATTAGTCAAGAAAAGAACAATCGCAACAAGCCAGAGAAATACATTAAACAACATTATGGTTCTTATAGAGAACGAAAGATTGGTGAAATATATCAACTCTATGAGGAAAAGTTAAAGAAAAATAATGCCCTTGATTTTGATGATTTAATCATTAAAACATT